>CBFGOD010000037.1:0-16165 GCA_965650295.1 uncultured Shinella sp.
CCGCGCGCAAACTCGGCGTCTATGTCGAGAGCGTATGCGGCGGTCGCGCGACCTGCGGGCGCTGTCAGATCGAGGTGCAGGAAGGCAATTTCGCCAAGCACAAGATCGTCTCCTCCAACGACCACATCTCGGCCCGCGGCCCAAAGGAAGAGCGCTACGACAAGGTGCGCGGCCTGCCGGAAAACCGCCGCCTGTCCTGCTCGGCCCTTATCCAGGGCGACCTCGTCATCGACGTGCCGCAGGACACCGTGGTCAATGCCCAGGTTGTGCGCAAGGCCGCGACCGACCGCGTCATCGAGCGCAACGCCGCCGTCCAGCTCTGCTATGTCGAGGTGGACGAACCCGACATGCACAAGCCGCTCGGCGATCTCGACCGCCTGAAGGTCATGCTGGAAAAGGACTGGGGCTGGAAGGATCTCCTGATCGCTCCCCATCTCATCCCGCAGATCCAGTCGATCCTGCGCAAGGGCAACTGGGGCGTCACCGCCGCCATCCACCGGGATATGGACAGTTCACGTCCCTTCATCGTCGGCCTCTGGCCGGGTCTGAAGAACGAGGCCTATGGCATCGCCTGCGATATCGGCTCGACCACCATCGCCATGCATCTCGTCTCGCTGCTGTCGGGTCGCATCGTCGGCTCCTCCGGCACGTCGAACCCGCAGATTCGCTTCGGCGAAGACCTGATGAGCCGCGTCTCCTATGTCATGATGAATCCGGACGGCCGGGAAGCCATGACCAAGGCCGTGCGCGAGGCGGTCAACGGGCTGATCGGCAAGGTCTGCACCGAGGGCGAGGTCGATCGGCACGACATTCTCGATATGGTGTTCGTCGCGAACCCGATCATGCACCACCTCTTCCTCGGCATCGACCCGACGGAACTCGGCCAGGCGCCCTTCGCGCTCGCCGTATCCGGCGCGCTACAATATTGGGCGCATGAACTCGATATCGAGGTGAACCGCGGTGCACGGCTCTATACGCTCCCCTGCATCGCCGGCCATGTCGGCGCGGATGCGGCGGGTGCGACGCTTTCGGAAGGCCCCTACCGGCAGGATCGCATGATGCTGCTCGTCGACGTCGGCACCAATGCGGAAATCGTGCTCGGCAACCGCCAGCGCGTCGTCGCCGCCTCTTCGCCGACCGGCCCCGCCTTCGAAGGCGCGGAAATCTCCTCCGGCCAGCGAGCAGCGCCCGGCGCCATCGAGCGCGTGCGCATCGATCCTGTTACGCTGGAACCGAAATTCCGGGTCATCGGCGTCGAAAAATGGTCGGATGAAGAGGGCTTTGCCGAACAGGCCGCCAGCGTCGGCGTCACCGGCATCTGCGGCTCGGCGATCATCGAGGTCGTTGCCGAAATGTACCTTGCCGGCGTGATCTCCGAAGACGGCGTGGTCGATGGCTCGATGGCGGAAAAGAGCCCGCGCATCCTGCAGAACGGCCGCACCTTCTCCTACCTGCTGCATGACGGCGAGCCGCGCATCACGGTGACGCAGAACGACATCCGCGCCATCCAGCTCGCCAAGTCGGCGCTCTATGCCGGCATCAAGCTCTTGATGGAAAAGCAGGGCGTCGACCATGTCGACACGATCCGCTTTGCCGGCGCCTTCGGCTCCTTCATCGATCCGAAATACGCCATGGTGCTCGGCCTGATCCCGGATTGCAACCTCGACGAGGTGAAGGCGGTCGGCAATGCCGCCGGCACGGGCGCGCTGATGGCGCTGCTCAACCGCGACCATCGCCGCGAAATCGAGCGGACCGTCGCCCATATCGAGAAGATCGAGACGGCGCTGGAGCCGAACTTCCAGCAGCTCTTCGTCAATGCCATGGCGATGCCGAACAAGGTCGATCCCTTCCCGGAACTTGCGAAGGTCGTCGCCCTGCCGGAGCGGAAGGTGCTGTCCGACGATGGCGGTGGAGACGGTGGTGGCCGCCGCCGACGCCGCAGCCGCGAATAGTCTCCGCGGTCACCATATCCATAAACTACGCCGACAAAATTCGTTTTGTTTTCGGCGGTTTATCGGCAATGTGCGCGAATAGGCCGAGGGTTTCGCCCGTCGATACCACAATCGACGCGTGATCCCTCGCCATTGCTCCAGCGCACGAAAGCCGCTCCATGCCGCTCGCCCGCCTTTTCGCCGCCAGTCTCCTCCTTCTTGCGGCCGCCACGACGGCGCGCGCACAAGAGGATTATCCCTTTACCGGCGAGTGGGAATGCGACGGCGCGCCCTTCGTCTTCACCTCCACCGTCTACAGCATCGGCGACGACAGCTATGATGTGCAGGAGGTCCAGGAAGGCTCTGACGGTTCCTATTCGCTGTTCCTGTCGGATGACGTCTATGTCACGCTTTCGGAGATCACGTCGGATACGCTGGACTTCTCCTCCTCGGAGAGTGACCGTACCCTGAGCTGCCGCCGCTATTAAGGATCATCCGCCATGAACCGCACCCGCCTTCTCGCCCTCGCCCTTTCGCTTGGCGTGGCCTCGCCGGCCGTAGCCGACAGCTACGCCGCCATCAGCAACACTGCCATGTCGATCACCGGCGATATCGAGTTCGATGACTTCGGCATCACCTTCGAAAACGGCAAGAAGATCGAATTCGACGATCTCCTCGGCGATACGTTCGTCGTGGAAGGCAAATCGGTGCCGGCGTCGGTCTATAGCGTGGCGGACCCGAAGGATCCGGTTCTCCTCAACGGCAACACGCTCTGCGGCGCGCCGGTTACCTATGTGGCCTCGTGGTCGGCCAGCAATGGCACTGATACGATCGTCGCCGTCTTCTCGACGGAAGACGCGCCTGAAAGCAGCGACGAGATGTGCGCGTCCTATACCTATGAATAGCGGCAAGCCGGGCGAACACCCGGCTCCCTGAACCTCAGCAGGCGACCTGCAGCATGTCCATCGGCCGGCGCTCCATGCGGGCGAAGACCGTGCGGATATAGTCGGCCACGGCCTGCGCCGGCGCTTCCGCCTCGTCATTGACGACGAGGCCGATATGGTAATGCCCAAGATCCGGCAGGCCGTCCTTTTCCCCCAGCGCCACCATATCGTCGCCGATGAGGAAGCGGGCGAGCGGAGCGACGGCGAGATCGGCGCGAATGGCGGCGCGCTGGCCCATATGGTGGGCGCAGAAATAGGCGACGCGGAAATCGCGGCCAGAACGGCTCAACTCCTCCAGCGCCTTGGCGCGCCAGATGCAGCCCTCCTCCCAGACAGAAACCGGCAGCGGCGTCTTCAGATGCGCGTTACCGCAATTCTTGCCGGCCCAGACGAGCTGTTCCTTGAGCAGGATTTCACCGGGAACCGGGATCGTGCCGTCGGTCGCATTGAAGATCGCAAGATCGAGCCGCCGCTCGGCGACGGCACGGCGCAGATTGGCGCTGTTTTCGATCGAGACATTGACGGCGATGGACGGATAGCTCTCGGCAAAACGCTTCAGCACCTCCGGCAGGATCAGCTCGCCCACGTCATCGGGCGCACCAAGCCGCACGACGCCGTTCATCTCAGGCATCATGAAGCGAGACACCGCTTCGTTGCTGAGCGCTATGAGACGGCGCGCATAGGAGAGCAGCACCTCGCCGTGATGGGTCAGCACTACCGAGCGCGCATCGCGGCGGAAGAGCGAGCAGCCGAGCAGCTCCTCAAGCTTCTTGATCTGCATGGAGACCGCCGACGGCGTGCGATGCACCGTCTCGGCCGCCGTGGTGAAATTGCCGGTCTCGGCGATCGCCACGAATGTCTTGAGGATATCGAGTTCCAAGAGCGGGAGCGTCTGGCGCATCAGCAGATTCATGACGGATCTCCATGGATCAGAAATTCTGAAGCAAACTGTCACTTCATTTCGTTTGATTGAAATACAGGATAGGCGGATAGTCAATCTGCAAGCACACGAATGGAAGGAAAAACGCCATGAAAACGCAGAAAACCCATGCTGGCGGCGACGATCTTGCCGTTCTCGCCCGTGGAAACGGATTCTACTACGCAATACGGCGCTTCGTTGGCGATGCGATCGAGGCCCGCCGCCGGCGCACACTCGCTCACCACACCGCCGAAGAACTGGCCCACCTGCCCGACTATCTCAAGCAGGACATCGGCTGGCCCACGCTTATCAAACATGAAGAACGCTGATTGATCCAATCAAATATATTCGTTTGATTGATGTGTAAGGCCGCGGCATAGTGACGATCAAGGTCGCGACCTTTCGAAACCTCCCAAGCTCGAAAGGAACCCTGAAAATGGCAATAGCATTGGATCACCGCCCGGTTCGGCGTGCTGCCGGCACCCCTGACGTCGGCAGCCTGTCGCATATCCTCCGTGCCGTCTCCGAGCGGATCGTCTCCGCCTGGCAGCGTTATCGCGTGGAACGCGAACTGGAAAGCATGCCCTTCGACCTGCGCAAGGACATCGGTTTCCGTTCGTCGAACAAGACCACGCGATGACGGACGACTGTAACGGCGACATGCCGAAAGACTGCGACGCCACAAACCGCCGGACATGACCTCAAAAGTCTCTCCGGCGGTTTTCTTTTGGGCTCAGATCATCGGGATCGCGGGCGCGACCGTGTTCGGCAGGATGCCCGTCAGCCGTGGATCGTCGAAGACCTCGATCTGGCGCCGCACCGGCGTGAAGCCCGAGCGGATGTAGAAATCCAGCGCCTGCGGTGAATCGAGCGTGCAGGTATGCACCCAGAACCGCGTGAGCCCCGGCCGGGACCAGGCGCGCGCAATCGCCCGGTTCATCAGCCAGCGCCCCGTTCCCTTTCCGATAACAGAGGACGTCAGCCCGAAGAAGGCCAGTTCGCCCACCCCCTCCTCACGGAAATCGAGTTCCAGCAGCCCCTCGCCGCGCCCGTCCTTCATGACGGCATAGACCTCGACATCGGGGTGATGGACGATGGCGGCAAGGTCGCTTTCCGGCATGGCGAGGCGCGAGGCCCAAAGCCATTCGGTGCCGATACGCCGGTAGAGATCGCGATACCAGGCGATATCGACCTTTTCCATGCGTTGAAGGGTTATGCCGGGCTGTTCGGGATCCGCGCGACCGGCCGGCGGCGCCGGCATTTCAAGGCAGGTCACCACGGCGGCGAGCTTGCCCGCCGGCACATCCGAATATCCATCTGGCAGCATTGCGATCATCCTTCGAAATTCCGCTCCGTATCTGGCTACCGGGACGCTTCTTGTCAAACGGGAACATAGACGCGTTGCACGCCGGATCGCTTGTCGCAATCGGACGAGGCTGCTGGCGAGGTCGCAAATGTGCTGCAATGCACAATCGCCATAATTCTGCCGGAAGCCCCTGACATTTCAGTGCTGCGGCGTCGATTTCAGTCGTAACCATCCTCTTTCGTGTCGCAAAAGTACTAGCGCAGTGACTGTTCTCCCTGCGACCATCGCGACATTCCGACCTCCAGTGTGGACATGAGTGATGAACAAGCAAAACGTCAAGAAGCGCTCTCTCGTTTTCTTCCTCGTGCCCAACTTCTCGATGCTGCCGTTCTCGGCGGCCATCGAGACGCTGCGCATCGCCAACCGCATGCTGGGCTACGAAGCCTATACCTGGCGCCTCGCCTCGACGGATGGACAGCAGGTGCTCTCCTCCAGCGGCATCGGCATCGAGGTCAATTCCTCGCTTGCCGACGAGCGCAAATATCTCGGCGGCGAAAACCGCCCCTCCATGGTGCTGGTCTGTTCGGGCATCTATGTCGAGGATTTCTCGAACAAGTCGGTCAATGCCTGGCTGCGCGAAGTCTATAACCGCGGCATCGCGGTCGGCTCGCTCTGTACCGGCGCCCATGTTCTCGCCCAGGCCGGCCTGCTCTCGGGCAAGCGCTGCGCCATCCATTGGGAAAACCTGCCCGGTTTCGCCGAAGCCTATCCGCAGGCCGACGTCTATGCCGACCTCTACGAAATCGACAGCAACATCTACACCTGCGCCGGCGGCACCGCATCGCTCGACATGATGCTGAACCTGATCGACCAGGATTTCGGCGAAAACCTCGTCAACCGTGTCTGCGAACAGGCGCTGACGGACCGCGTGCGCGGCCCGCATGACCGCCAGCGCCTGCCGCTGCGCGCCCGCCTCGGCGTGCAGAACGCCAAGGTGCTGTCGATCATCGAGCTGATGGAAGGCAACCTGTCCGAGCCGCTGTCGCTTCTGGAGATCGCCGATAGCGCCGATCTCTCGCGCCGCCAGATCGAGCGCCTGTTCCGCCAGGAAATGGGCCGCTCACCCGCCCGCTACTATCTCGAAATCCGGCTCGACCGGGCGCGCCACCTGCTCGTCCAGTCCTCCATGCCGGTCGTGGAAGTGGCTGTCGCCTGCGGTTTCGTCTCCGCCTCGCACTTCTCCAAGTGTTACCGCGAACTCTACAACCGCTCGCCCCAGCAGGAGCGCGCCGAGCGCAAGCTGACGCTGTCGGCCATCGCACGCTGATCGAATGTGAGGAAATGCAGCGTCCCCGCCCTTCCGGCGGGGATCAGCTTGCCAGGGCGCTCATCAGCGACAGTTCGGAGAACACCCGGTTCCTACCGGCATGTTTGGCCATGTAGAGGAACTGGTCGGCGGCATTCAGATAGTTATCGAAGGTTTCCCGCTCGGCGATGACGGCAAGGCCGGCCGACACGGTGATGGTCAGTGCCTCGCCATCCGCGATGATCGGCTGGGCCGCAAGCTCGCTGCGCAGCCGTTCGCAATAATCGAGCGCCTCTTCCAGCGACAGGCCATGGAAGATGATGCCGAACTCTTCGCCACCAAGACGCGCCAGAAGATGCTGATCGCTGATCCGGTGCTTGAGACGCCGGGCGACCGCCTTCAGCACGACATCGCCGACCTCGTGGCCATAGGTGTCGTTGAGACGCTTGAAATGGGCGATGTCGAGAATGGCGATCGACATGGGCTCGCCGCGCCGCACCGCCTGATCGACGAGCCGCGGGCCGGCCTCGAAGAAATAGCGCCTGTTGTAGATATCGGTAAGATAGTCCCGCGCGGCGATGCGGTGCAGCGACTGAACGCGCTTCTGGATCGCGGCGACGTGGAAAATACGGCTGTTGAACTCTTCCTCGAGGAAAGGCTTCTGGATGTATTCGTCGCCGCCTGCACGCAGGAAACGAGCGGCGACCATGCGGTCGGTCGCCGTCGAGAGACCGACGACCCGCACGGTATCATCGCCATGGCGCTGGCG
Organism: uncultured Shinella sp.; assembly: GCA_965650295.1. Taxonomy (GTDB): domain Bacteria; phylum Pseudomonadota; class Alphaproteobacteria; order Rhizobiales; family Rhizobiaceae; genus Shinella. Next base: position 7,176 of record CBFGOD010000037.1, read on the forward strand.
GATTTCCTCCAGCAACGAGAAGCCGTCCATATCGGAGAGGTCGAGATCGCAGACGACCATGTCGATGCCGCTGTTTGCATCGAGCGCCTCAAGCGCCGCAGCCCCACTCTCGACCGCCGTGATCTGAAAGCGCTGTTTTGCAATCAGGTTCACCTGTTTCTGCAGGCTTTCCGGATCGGAATCGACGACGAGAACGCGTGTCTTGCCGCTGGTGAGGATACGGTCGACAGCAAGCACCAGCTGCTGCATGGCCGCGGGGCTGTCCTTCACGACATAGTCGAGCACGTTTTTGGCGAGGATCTGGTCACGCGTCGCATCGCTGAACGAGCCGGTGAAGACCAGAGGCGCGATGCCCTTGGAAATCACATAGTCGAGCGCCTCGCAATTGGGCGCATCGGGAAGATTGAGGTCGAGAACGGCAAGCGCGAATTCGGGCGCATCGCCCTGAAAGATGGTGCGCACGGCCGCCATGCTCGGGCAGTGGGTGACCGAGAGACCGAGTTCCTTCTCCAGGCGATATTTGAGCGCCGTGGAGAACATGCGCGAATCCTCCACGAGCAGCACGTGCTGGCCGGAATGGCGCAGAAATGCAGGCCCTCGTTGCGGATTTGAATCCACGTCCACCCGTCCACTATCCTGATTTTATTGTTCCCGTCGGCATGCATTACAAACCACCGGTTTTACCAAGTGGTTAATCTCGCAAGAAATATCTAACGCAACGTGAGGGACAGATCTGGGTGAAGTTTTCCACCCGGCTGATTTTCACGCTTTCTGGCGCTGCTGCGCTGTCTTGATCTGGGTCAGAGTATCCAGGTTCTGGTTCACGCGGCAGTAGAATTCCTCGTCAATGAAAGGACGCATGATGAAGTCGTTGCCGCCGGCTTTCAGAAAGCGCGCGGAAAGCAGCCGATCCGTCGAGGACGACACGCCGATAATGCGCAGCTGGTGTGAGCCGGTCGTGCCGCGAACACGCCGCGTCAACTCGAAACCGTCGATGTCGGGCATGTTATAGTCGGTAATCATCAGAGCGATGTCGGGATTGGCCTTGAGCAAAGCCAGCGCCGTCGCGCCGTTCTCGGCCACGCTGACGCGGAAATTGTAGCGCTTGAGACGCGTCGAAAGCAGAGCACGCGCCGTCGCGCTGTCATCGACGATCAGCACGTGATGCTGGTGATTGGTGAGAAAACGGCAGACGGATTCCGCCAGCATGTCGATCGCGAAGACATTGTCCTTCAGGATATAGTCGACGATTTCCTTGGAGAGCAGCTGGTCGCGCGTCGTCTGCTGGAACGTTCCGGTAAAGACGATCGTGGGAATGCTGAGATCGACGAGGTAGTTCAGGGCCTCGCCCTTCTCCGCACCCGGCAGGTTTATATTCGAAATCGCCAGCGTGATCTTGTCGGTGGACTTGTCATAGGCGAGCTCGAGCTCTTCGAAGCTGCGGCATATCTCGACATCCAGGTCGAAAAGCTCCTTCAGCCGCTTCGATATCATGGACGTGAAGACATTCGAGTCTTCCGCAACAAGAATACGATGATGCGAGAGAGACGCGCCGGAATACTGCATTCCGGAAATGCCGATGAACGCCATGATATGCCTTCGTAAAGTGAATGTTCCCCAAGCTAAGGCGTAACCGCAACCCTTTGCGAAAGCGTTAAATTTAGAGAGCATGAAAAAGCGTAGCAGCGTTCCTTTCCGCAGTCCTTTTTTTCTCCGGCCAAAAAGAAACAGCGCGGAATTTCTTCCGCGCCGCTCTCGAAACCATCGTTAGGTGCTTACTTGACCGAGGCCGAGCCGCCCTGGATTTCGACATCCTCGCCGCCGTTCAGCGCGATGCGGTCGCCGTTCGGCAAGGTCACGAAACATCCCGTGGGGCAGATCGTTTCCGTCGAGCCGGGTTCGAGCGCGATCTCGGCGCGGTTGCCGCCCTCCACGACGACCAGAACCTGCGTATCGGCGTCCTTGTTGGTAACGGTGGCAGCCACGGCCGGAGCGGTCATCGCAGCCGACACGAGCAGCATCATGATCATTCGCTTCATTTTCGCCCGGCGCCAAGCGCCGCCCCTGTTCACAAGCCCGGAAGGAACACTATCGTTCCTCCAGCGGATTTGCATCACGTTTTATGCGGGGGCGGCTGAATGCAGCGTGAATGCGGCATTCATGTGCCGGAAATCAGGCCTCGGGCTCGTCTTGCGCCTTCGGGCGGCGGCGGGAAGCGACGGGTTTGGCGACCTTTTCCGTCGCCTGTTCGAGCAGAGACGTAATCAACTCCGCGCCTTCGGGTGAAATCTTGATCGGCACTTCCGGTGCGGCCGGTCCGCCGATGGCGATTTCTTCCGCGCGAAACCGTTCAAGGATGGCGGTGCGCAGATCAGACTTCACGCCCGTGCCGTTCAGGATATCGGCAAGATACCCCCTCACCTCGAAGTCCAGCGTGGCGGACGAAAAGGCCTGAAAGACGATCACGGGTTCGGGATTGCGCAGAAGGCCCTGCTGGGCACGAACGACCTCGCCAAGGATATCCTGGATACGGCGCGGGTCGTTGCTGGCATGAACGCTGAGCGCGATCTCGACGCGGCCGAGCTTATTGCGATGCGTCCAGTTGCCGACCTGGCCGTTGATAAGCACGGAGTTCGGCACGATGACCGTCTGGCGCTGGAAGGTCTCGATCTCGGTTGCACGCACGGAAATGCGACGCACGAACCCTTCCGTCGTTCCGGCCACCACCCAGTCGCCGACCTTGAAGGGACGTTCGGCGAGCAGGATCAAGCCGGAGACGAAGTTCGACACGATGTTCTGGAGGCCAAAACCGATACCCAGCGAGAGCGCACCGGCGACGAGCGCGAGGCTGGAGAGATTGATGCCCGCTGCCGATATGCCGACAAGGCCGGCAATGGCGACACCGGCATAACCGACCGCGGTGCGAACGGAGTTGCGCACGCCCGCATCGACCTGGCTGCGCGCCAGCACGTTTCCATCGACCCATTTCTGGAACCAGCGCGTAACGATGAAGCCAAGCGCGAAGAGCACGATGCCGGCGAGGATGCCGACCAGCGAAATGGTAATGCTGCCGATGCGGATTTCCGTAAAAATCCGGTAGGCCCAGGATTCGATGTCGGCGACCTGAAAGCCCCATTGCAGGAGCACCAGCGGCACGAAGCAGACGAAGATCAGCAGATAGATCGCAAGCCCTGCTGCAAGACCGATCTGGTCGAGCGCCACCGGGCTGAGGCCGAAGCGCTGCTCCAGCCGCTTGCCGACGCTCGTGGCGCCAAAGGCATCCGGCGCGGAAACCGCACGTCCCGAAAGGAAACCGATATACATCGTCACCACGATCGCGCCCGTTACGACGATCTGCGTCGCGACGAACCGCGCCATGCCGACATAGCCCAGCAACGACGAGAAGATCAGGCCGAGCCCCGTGAGGATGAGCATCACGAAGATCGAGCGCGGCCACGGACGGCCCGGCGAATTCGGCGCTTCACCCTGATGCAGCACGGGCCGGATGAAAGCCGTCACCAGCAGAAGCGCACCAATGATGAGCGAGGCGAAGAAGCTTTTGACGACGGTCAGAACGACGGGCGAGCCGAGCACCTCGCTGATCGAGCCCAGGAAATAGTCCGCACCGTTGACGATCGCCATGCTGAAGATCGAGAGCCACAATAGCTGCGCGCCGCGGTCGGAGACCCGCATCAGGCGCCAATGCCCGTCGGCGGGCGACAATACGGCATTTGCCAGCTGCCCGACGAAATAGACGGCGACCATCACGCCGAGCGCGATGGCGACCAGCGGCGCGATATCCGAACGCAGGACGTTGAACGTATCCAGAAAGAAATAACTGGCGCCGGCAAAGGCGCTCGCCGCCATGGTGGGCAGGATGGTCGACCAGAAGGCGACGGAGAGACGCGTGATATAGTGCGGTTTCTCCTGCTGCGCGGCGCGGGTGATGTAAGGCGAAAACAGACGATAGCTGCCGGACAAAAGCACGAGCGCTGCCATCAGCGACAGGGCGACGGCGCCGAAAAGTTGCGCACGCTTGAACTTCCAGACGAATTGCAGCCAGGCCGTGACCGTTCGGCCAAGCGTCGCCGTTTCGTCCATGACGGCACCCGACGCCTCGGTAAAGAGATCCGTGTTGATGTCAGTGCGCTTCAGGATCGCATCGGTGAAAAGCTGGCGGCGGATTTCCGTGATGCGATTGGAAAGCTTCGTCGCCTCGATGGAGAGGTTTTCGGCCTCCCCCGTCAGCGCATTGATCTCATTGCGTTCGGCAGCAAGCTTCTTGCGCTCTTCCTTGACGACATCGGCCTCGGGCGGCGCGCCTTCCGGCGGCGGATCGCCAAGCTCCGTCTGGCGTGCCTTGATCGCCTCCAGGCGGGGACGCGTCGCGACGGAGATCGCAAGGATCGTCCGGTTCAACGTCTCGGCTTCGACCTTCAGCGCCACGAGGCGCGCATCGTCATCCTGCGCCTTGTCCACGCGCTCGCGAATGCCGTCCAGCTGTCTGCCGGCCTTGTCGAGATCGGTGTTGGCCTGTTCGAGCTGCGTCGTATCGGTGGCGGGCGCGGCAGCCGTCTGTGCCGCGACGGGTGATGCCGCAAGCAGCAGGACAGCAAGAAGGATGGAAACGAGACGGGAGATCGGCACGGGCCATCCTCGGTGAACAGAAACAGGCGACGCATCGCAACCAGGCGATTCCGCTCCCCTTCTAGCCATGATTGCGGCCATTTTAAACCAGCCGGCGCCTGTTGCTAGAGCATTTCCAGCCGAAGCGAGTTCGCTTCGGCGTCGGATAATGCGGTAAAAACAAAATCCTAGAGCATTTCCGGTGAATCGGAGTTCACCGAAAATGCTCTAGAAGCCGGCCCCCGGTTCGGCAAGATAGGCGGCTTCCGTCGGCGTCGAAACCCGCCCGAGAAAACTGTTGCGATGCGGAAAACGGCCGTATGTCGCGATGACATCGCGGTGCCGCACCGCATAATCCAGATACTGCTCGTCGCCATGGGCCTCGAAAAGCCGTACCGAAAGATCCTGGTCGGCAATATCTTCGGAATGCTCGAACGGCATGTAGAAGAAATGCCTGCGACCGTAGTCGACGCCCTTGTCGGCACCCGCCTCCACGGCCAGACGCGCCTCGCGCAAGGCAATCCAGTCGGTCGCAAAGGCCATCGGCGATGCCCGGTACATGTTGCGCGGAAACTGGTCGAGCACGATCAGCGCGGCAAGACGCGCCTCGGGAGTAGCACGCCATTCCGGCGTCACGTCGCGGGACAGGGCAAGATGGGTGGCGGCAAACTGCTCATGCACGTGCGCATCGAGCTCCGGCGTCGATTGAAACCAGTCCTTCTTGGTCAGCGTCTCACACCAATAGCAGACCACCTCCTGCGGCGTCCTGATCCTGCCTTCGCTCATATGTCTCATCTCCATTTTCTTGCGCGGAGATATGGCCAAGCGGAAGACCATGGCAAGGGGGAAAACATTCTCGACAACCATCACCTGTCGTCGCGCGCCTTAAAGTCCTTTTCCCTGAAAAATCAAAACGACGACGGACACTTTATCGCCTCGGAACAAATAGAGAACATTATTTTCCCGCTTCATTTTCCCCGCAGGTCCTCCCTTCCCTAGACTGATGTGCAGCCGTTCAAACACCTCCCAAGCGGAGAGACGGCAATCCTAGCACATCCACAATTTCGGAGGCAGCTATGCCAGCTTATATTGAAACCGTCGCAACACGCACCGCATTGAAGGCGCTCGACACCACGAGCATCAAGGCCGCGCTCCTCATGGAAGGCGCCGTCGCCGGCAACGGACGAATGGGGACATTCGTCTGGAAAGACGGTGACTATTCCGCACAGGTCACGGCCGATCCGCAGGAAGGCCTTTTCATCAAGGCAGGCGCCATAGCCAGCAGCAGTGGCGCCTGGGTGCGCCAGTTCGAAAGGGAACCGCATATCGGCATGTGGGGCGCCACAACCTCGGCGTCGGACAACAAGACGGCAATTGAAGCCGCAATCAATTGTGTGGCCGCAATTTACCCCACTCGTGCGAGGACACTTCGAATTCCTCAGGGCGTCTACAATTTCAGCTCGATCTCGATCCCGGCGTCAGCCACCGGCTTTTCCCTCGTGGGCGAGAACTTCTGGAACTGCAATCTCCACTGCACGGACCTGACGGCGACGCCGGCGATTAGCGTTCCTTGCCAAGAGTTCAAGATGATGGGCATCGGTCTCAATTCCGACGTCACATATACAACCGTCCAGAAGGTCGGGATCAAACTCGACAAGGGATCTTCGGCGACCGTCGATATCGACGCAGTCATTTCGGAATGCCGTATCAACACATTTTGGAACGCCGTCGATCACAACGGTCGCGGCTTGATTTTCCGAGACAACATCGTGTCACAGGCACAAAACGGGGTGAACCTTCGGTGGCCGAGCTTGGGCGATTATCTACCGAATTGGATCAACATCAGCAATGTCACCGTTACGCGCTCGGGCAATGCTATCACTGCCATAACGCCTACAGGTGATATTCTCGGCACCTTCAATTATCCGCCAACGATCTATATCCGTGAGGGCGGCGGCTCGGGCGCGACCGCAACAGCCGTGCTGACCGACAACGAAATCACGGGTTTCACGATCACGAACGGCGGAAGCGGCTACACGTCCACACCGATCATTTCCCGAATCGATCCCGTACAAGCACACGACGGCGGCTGGCGCGGCATCATCATCGTGAACAACCGCTTCCATACTCTCAATTATTCGGCGATTGCCAATATCGGCCCGAACCGCCACCTTTTGAAAGGGCTTGTCGCAACCGACAATCTTCTCGATATCGGCCGCCGTCTGTACTACGGCCACCTGGGCACCGGCGCCCTGATCGACGGCGGCGTGGTTCAGGAAACCCGAACGGAAATCCTGGAACTGACGGGCGGCTCCAACTTCGTCGTTTCGAATATTACCGGCGGTGGTACCGGACCGAATGAAGAGCTCACACCGGCAAACCTTGTCAAACTGAGCGGCGTCTTCCGCGGCGGGCGTTTCTCCAATTTCGCCTTGGCAAACAGCGAAGGCGATGCGGTTACTGCGGCTGCGAGTTCGCAATTGCTGGGCATCGCCTTCGACGGCTTCACATTCGATGGGATCGGTTTTGTTACCCCTTCCAGCAAATCGTGCTTCGATTTCGATAGCGCCAACAGCGATATCGAAATTCTCGATGCGAAGCTCATTGCAACGGCAAACCGCGAATCTTTTGTCCGGAACAAACAGGCAACGAACACGATCAAACTCGTGAATCCAACCCGTGTCGGCGCAAACACCACGCCCTACTTCAGCGGCAGCGCCGCATCCGCGGAAAACTGCTTTGTCGACCGGGCCCGCAGCTACGCGCCGACATTCACATATAACAGCAATGTGGCAAGCGCCACGGCGTCGGCAATGGACTGGGTCCCCGTCGGCGACAACATGTTTCATGTGTCGGGACGCGTCATCGCCCAAGCATCCGCAGCCGGCTCCGCCGTGCTTGAAATTTCACTTCCGAGGGCCTCCAACTTCACCGATCAGAACCAGGCATCAGGCTCGTTCATATGCGCCACAACCGGCAAAAATGTCGCCGGCGCGGTACTCGCGAGCACAGCCAATGACCGCTTCGAAGTCCGGTGGACCGCTCCGGACACGACGTCCGCGAGCTTCAGTTTCTCGGCCATCTATCGCGTCGTCTAATTCGTAAACCCGCGACACTTCGGCTCGTCGCACCTTTCGTGCGGCGAGCTGCCCAAATTCACAGTCACACCTCCGTCAGCGCGCTTCCTAAGGCAAAAAGTCGACCAGCATCTTGACGTTCAACGCGGCGATGATGCCGGCGATCAGGAAGGCGAAGGTGCTCAGCCAGCGCGCGGCGACCATTTCCCCCATCTTCCGGCGATCCGCCGTGAACATCACCAGCGGAAACACGGCAAAGGACAGTTGCAGGCTCAGCACGACCTGGGTGAGGATGAGAAGCCGTGCCGTGCCGCTATCGCCATAGGCAATCGTCACGCCGGCCGCCGGGATGATCGCGATGCCGCGCGTGATCAGCCGGCGCAGCCAGGGCGCAAGGCGGATATGCAGGAAGCCCTCCATGACGATCTGGCCGGCAAGTGTGGCCGTGACCGTCGAATTGAGGCCGCAACACAGAAGCGCGATGCCGAAAAGCGTGGGGGCGATCGCCATGCCGAGCAGCGGCGCCAGAAGACTATGCGCCTCGCCGAGTTCGGCGACCTCAGTCCTGCCCGTCGTATGGAACGCCGCGGCGGCGAGAATCAGGATCGACGCATTCACCAGCAGCGCGAACATCAGGGCGACCGTGGAATCGATCGTCGCGAATTTGAGCGCTTCACGCTTCTCGGGAAGGGTCTCCCCATAGGCCCGCGTCTGGACGATGCCTGAATGGAGGTAGAGATTGTGCGGCATGACGGTCGCGCCGAGAATCCCGAGCGCCAGATAGAGCATCTCCGGATTGGTGACGATTTCCGTTGTCGGCGCAAAACCGCGAATGACATCGCCCCAATTCGGATCCGCAAGGGCGATCTGCGCGGCAAAGCAGATTGCAATGACGCCGAGCAGGCCGATGACGAAGGCCTCCAGCCAGCGAAAACCGAGGCGCTGGAGGTAGAGGATCAGGAAGACGTCGAGGGCCGTGATGATGACGCCGAGCTCCAGCGGGATGCCGAAGATGAGGTTCAGGCCGATGGCCGTGCCGATGACCTCGGCAATGTCGGTCGCGATGATCGCGATTTCCGCAAGCAGCCAGAGCGTTATTGCAACAGGGCGCGGAAACGCGTCCCGACAGGCCTGGGCAAGATCGCGACCCGTGGCGATGGCCAGACGCGCGCAGAGCGACTGCAGGACGATCGCCATGATGTTGGACACCAGCGCGACCACCAGCAGCGTGTAGCCGAAGCGGGAGCCGCCTGCGAGCGACGTTGCCCAGTTGCCGGGATCCATATA
>CBFGOD010000038.1:0-16073 GCA_965650295.1 uncultured Shinella sp.
GATATCATCAACTAGCACGCCCCGAATTCAGCCTTCGTCGTCAAGCCCGGTCCAAGATGACGCGTGATATGTGTTCGGATGGATCTCCCCCCCCCCGGAAGATCGAGGCCGGCACCACGATGATCGCGGCGAAGAGACTGAGGCCGACTGCGATTAGCGGATAGCCGGGCAGGACTGCATGAATGACCTTGGAAATAAGACCCGCCAGCAAAATACCGATCGCGAATATTCCGAGATAATAACCCGACCCTGAAAGCTTGAAGTCGCGCTGAGGAAGCCTAGCGCCGTGCATATCCATTCGAAAAATCCGCATTCAAGTTTGCCGTGATTTCACTCCTCGTAGCCGAAATGAAATAAATCGCGGTAAACTTGATTTCACCACAATCGCCTCTTACATGGACGTCATCGGCAATTGCTTGAGAGCGCTGGAAAGCCTCTGCCGCTCGCGATTGCTGCCATCACCTGCTGCCCTTGACCACGGATGTACTGGCACTGGTGAAAAGGTGATGATGAGGAAGGTCGGTGCGTTTTCGCCCCGGCCTTTTTTGTTGTCTGCGACATCCGTGCGGCGGGGAACAATCGCGCCGCTCTCCCGGTTTCGCCCCTCAGGTATCGAAGGAGGCTGACCATGGAAGAGACAACGACCGCAAAGCTCGCTGCAGAATATCTCCGTCTCGGTGGCGGGCGGCTTGCGAAGATCGACGACAACAAGGTCAGCACCCGGCAGTGGAAACACGAGACACGGGAGGCCGAGGCGTTCTGGAACCGGAACATAGCCTGCCTTGATGAAGCGCGCCGCGACGAGGTGATTACGCATCTGCCGACGATTAATAGGGTGTGACCGTAAAACGACGGCGCCCTACCTTCCTGTCGGGGTAGCGCCCATTGCCCCTACTCCGCCACGATCTTCGCCATGAGATGACGAGCGGCCGGGAACCAATTCACCGGATTCGCCATTATCGTGCCAGCTAGAAGGAGAACACAGATGAACAAGAAGCTTGGAGCGGTCCTCGCCCTTACCCTGGCGCAGGCGGCGGCATCGACGGCCAGCGCGGCCGACATGGTCACCCGCGATCAGGAGCCTGTCTATGTCGAGCGTGGCGGAGATCGTGACGGCGTCAAGATCGGCATGCTGACCTGCGACGTCGGCGGCGGCCTCGGCTACGTTCTCGGTTCGGCGAAATCCGTCGACTGCGTCTTCAAATCCACGCGCGGCCAGCAGGACGTCTATAGCGGCGTGATCCGCAAGATGGGCGTCGATGTCGGCTTCACCACGCAGGGCCGTATCGTCTGGGCCGTCTTCGCCCCGACGGCCGGTTATCATCAGGGCTCGCTTGGCGGCCTCTACCAGGGCGCGACGGCCGAAGCGACCGTCGGCGTCGGCATTGGTGCGAATGTGCTGGTCGGCGGCACTTCCGGCTCGATTCAGTTGCAGACGGTCAGCGTCAGCGGCCAGATCGGTCTGAATGTCGCCGCAACCGGCACTTCCGTGACCCTGACGCCCCAGGGCTGATCCAAAAGGCCGGACGGTGAAACCGTCCGGCCTTTTTCAAATATACATCCCGAGTTGGATCTTCGATCCACCGTCGTGTCCGAATCGGGTAGGTCTGCGCAAGACACTGCAACGGAGGCGGACATGCTTGAGAGCACCGACATCGAACTCGAAGACGAGCGGCTGAAGCAGCTCGATATTCTGGCCGAAGAGCGCAGCATGACGCCGTCGGACCTGCTCACCCATTACGCCTCCGGTTCCTTCGGCTTCCATGAGGCGGTGCACACGACCTCCATCGTGCTCGATCTCGTCGATGACCAACTGCTGCACCACCCTGCCATTGCCGGCAACAGCGAATGGTTTCGGCTGGCCGCCAAAGCAAGCGAAGCGCTGTTCAATCTCTACCAGTCGATGGGGGCGGCCCAGCTTGCCACACTCGCCCTGGATGAGGGCACGCGTCCGGAAGACCTCAACGCCAGCAACGACGATTGATCATTTCCAGCTTGCGAAGCCTGGGCGGCCACCCCTACCCTATCCCCTTGAATTCCTACGCAGGATGGCTGACGCGGAGAAGGCGCTCCCCTGCCAAGGGAGTATACCGGCGCGGACTACTTCCCCTCGCGCAACGCCTGTACCACGCGCTCACGGCCGACCCGGATGACATTCTCCATCGCGCGGCGCGCGCCCTCTTCATCTCGCTTGTCGATCTCTTCGACGATGCGGATGTGGGTCGCCGCGACATCGCCGATCTTGCCGCGATCCGCAGCCGGTGAGCTGAGCTTGAAGGCTCCGACAAGGCCAGCCTCGATCAGGCTGCCGACGGTGCGCAGAAACGGATTGCGTGAAGCCTCCAGCACCGAAAGATGGAATTTCAGGTCCGCCATCGCCAACGTTTCCGCCGTGTGCTCGGGGTCGCCCATGGCGACGGCAAGGCGCATCATCTGGCTGATATCGGCCTCGGAGGCATGCCTTGCGGCCAAGGCAGCCGCATGAGGCTCGAAGCCCAGGCGCACTTCCGACAGATGCAGCAGGAAGTCCTCGTTGACGCCGACGGCGAAATACCAGGTGAGGATGTCGCTATCGAAGAGGTTCCACTGGGTATTGGGTGTCACACGCGTGCCGATGCGCGCGCGCGGCACGACGAGGCCCTTGGCGGCCAGCGTCTTCATCGCCTCACGCAGCACCGTGCGAGACACCTTGAACCGCGCCGCCAACTCGGCATCACCCGGCAGCGTCGATCCGACGGGGTATTCGCCCGCGATGATCGACCGGCCCAGCGCATTGACCACCTGCGCATGACTGGTGCGCGTGCTCACCCCGCTGATGACAGTCTCAAGCAAACCCTTGCGCAAAAGTCCCCTCCTCGGCTCCGGCCCACCCCTTTTGTTCCGGAACATCAAGCAGGTATAGAGCCCCGCATCGATTCCGCAAAGCCTGAACGCGTCACACATCCTTCGCAAACGAAAAAGGCGCCCTTGTCAGGCGCCTTTCCTGTGGTTTGGTGCGTTTCCGCTTACTTCGGCAACTGGTCGTCAACACCGGCGATGTAGAAGTTCATGCCGAGCAGCGTGCCGTCGTCGGAGACGGCGCCGTCAGCCAGCCAGTCGGAACCGTCCTGCTTCTTGATCGGGCCGGTGAAGGGGTGCAGTTCGCCGGAGCGGATCTTCGCTTCTGTCTCTTCGGCCAGCTTCTTCACGTCGTCGGGCATGTTGGTGTACGGCGCCATGGTGAGGATGCCGTCCTTCAGGCCATCCCAGACCTGCTCGGACTTCCAGGTGCCGTCGAGAACGGCCTTGGTGCGCTTGATGTAGTAGGCGCCCCAGGTGTCGACGATCGCGGTCAGCTGCGTTTCCGGGCCGGCCTTGATCATGTCGGATGCCTGGCCGAAGGCCTTGATGCCACGTTCGGCGGCAACCTGCATCGGAGCGGTCGTGTCGGTGTGCTGGGTCAGAATATCGACGCCTTGGTCGATCAGCGCCTTGGCTGCATCGGCTTCCTTGCCTGGGTCGAACCAGGTGTTGGCCCAGATGACCTTGACCTTGAAATCAGGGTTTACCGACTGCGCGCCATGCACGAAGGAATTGATGCCCATCACGACTTCCGGGATCGGGAAGGATGCGATGTAGCCGGCTACGCCCTTCTGGGACATCTTGGCGGCGATGATGCCCTGGATGTAGCGGCCTTCATAGAAGCGCGAATTGTAGGTCGCGACGTTCGGGGCCGTCTTGAAGCCGGTGGCGTGCTCGAACTTCACATCGGGGAATTTCGCGGCAACCTTGACCGTGGCATCCATGAAGCCGAACGACGTGGTGAAGACCAGGGCGCAGCCGGAGCGGGCCATGCGCTCGATCGCACGCTCGGCATCCGGGCCTTCCGGCACGCTTTCCAGGAACGGCGTTTCGATCTTGTCACCGAATTCGGCCTGCAGCGCCTGGCGGCCGATATCGTGCGCCTGGGTCCAGCCGCCGTCCGTCTTGGAGCCGACATAGATGAAGCAGATCTTGGTCTTGTCCTGGGCGCTGGCGGCCGTGGCGAAGCCCAGCATGGCGGCCGAGGTTGCGAGCGCGATAATGATTTTCTTCATTTTATCCTCTGAGGTTGGAGTGGTTGTTTCCCGTCTTCTTGTTCTTCTCACCGATCGGGCACGAAGGGCTTGCCGAGGCAGGCCGGCGTGTTGATCTGCGTCATGCGCCTGTTATGCGAGATAAGAATGAGTACGACAACCGTGGCGATGTAGGGAAGAGCCGACAGGAACTGGGACGGAATATGAATGCCGGAAGCCTGTGCATGAAGCTGGCTGATCGACACGGCGCCGAACAGGTAGCCGCCGGCCAGCAAGCGCCAGGGGCGCCAGGAGGCGAAGACGACGAGCGCCAGCGCAATCCAGCCGCGTCCGGCCGACATGTTTTCCACCCATTGCGGCGTATAGACCAGCGAGAGCTGCGCGCCGGCAAGGCCGGCACAGGCCCCGCCGAACATCACTGCAAGATAACGCGTGCGGATGACATGGATGCCGAGCGCATGCGCCGAGCCATGATTGTCGCCGATGGCGCGGATTTTCAGGCCGGCGCGGCTCCTGAACAGGAACCAGTTGACGCCGATGACGAGGGCAATCGAGATATAGAAAATGATGTCCTGCTTGAAGAGCAGCGGTCCGAGGAACGGAATGTCCGACAGCAGCGGAATGACGATCGGTTGCAGCTTGGTGCCGGACATGCCGACATAGGGCTCACCGATCTGGCCGGAAATGCCAAGCCCCAGAATGGTGAGCGCCAGGCCGGTCGCCACCTGATTGGCCACGAGCGTCAACGTCAGGAAGCCGAAGAGCAGCGAAAACAGCGCGCCGCCTGCAATGCCGGCGAGAATGCCGATGTAAGGCGAGCCCGTCATTTGCGTAGCGGCGAAGGCGATGGCGGCGCCCATCACCATCATACCCTCGACGCCGAGGTTCAGGACGCCGGTGCGCTCGGTCACCAGTTCGCCGATCGAGGCGAGCACCAGCGGCGTCGCCGCGGTGATGACGGTGAGGAGGATTGCTTCGATCATGCCCATCAGTGCGCTCCCCCCTCATTGGATTGGCCGAGGCGGGAGAAGACCAGCCGGATCTTGTATTGAATGAGCGTATCGCAGGAGAGCACGAAGAACAGCAACAGGCCCTGGAAGACGCGCGTGACCTTGTCGGAGACGCTGAGCGTCAGCTGCACAGCCTCGCCGCCGACATAGGTGAGCGCAAGGAACAGGCCGGCGGCGATGACGCCGAGCGGGTTGAGACGGCCGAGGAAGGCGACGATGATGGCGGTGAAGCCATAGCCGGGCGAGATGATCGGCTGCAGCTTGCCGATGGTGCCGCTGACCTCGGAAATGCCGGCAAGGCCGGCGAGCGCGCCCGACAGCAGCATCGAGAACCAGATCATGCGCTTCGACGAAAAACCGGCAAAACGCCCTGCCCGCTCCGACTGGCCGAGCACGGTGATCTCGAAGCCCTTCAGTGTGTAGCGCAGCATGAGCCAAAGGCCGACTGCGGCGATGATGGCGAGCGCGAAGCCGAGATTGGCGCGGCCCGACGAGACGAGCTCGGGCAGGATCGCTTCCGGCGCGAAATCGCGGGTGACCGGGAAGTTGTAGGCATCCGGGCTGCGCCAGGGGCCGCGCACAAGCCAGTCGAGGAAGAGCTGGGCGATATAGACCAGCATCAGGCTCGTCAGGATCTCGTTGGTGTTCATATGCGCCTTGAGGAAGGCAGGAATGGCAGCATAGAGCGCGCCGCCGATCATGCCGAAGATCAGCATCAGCGGCAGGACGAGCGAGGAATGCCAGTCATGGAAGACGACCGGCACGATGGCGCCGGCTATGGCGCCTGCGATGAACTGGCCTTCGGCGCCGATATTCCAGTTGTTCGAGCGATAGCAGACCGAAAGGCCCGCGCCGATCAGGATCAGCGGTGCCGCCTTGATGGCGATCTCGTGCAGTGACCAGACGTCGAGCAGCGGCTCGATGAAGAAGCTGTAGAGCGCCGAGCCCGGATCCTTGCCGAGCAGCGCGAACATGATGCCGCCAGCGATCACCGTCAGCGCCAGCGCAAGGAACGGCGAGAGGATGGAATAGAGCGTCGACGGATTGGCGCGCTTTTCGAGTTCAATGCGCATCGGCCACCTCGCCTTCCGTCTTGCCATACATGCCGCCCATCAGAAGGCCGATCTTCTCCCGCGTCAGGTCATGTGCCGGATAAGCATCCGAAAGCCGCCCTTCGCTGATCACGGCGATTTCCGTGGCGACCTCGAAGATCTCGTCGAGATCCTGGCTGATGACCAGCACCGCCGAACCGGCTTTCGCGAGATCGACGAGCGCCTGGCGGATGCGGCTCGCCGCCCCCGCATCGACCCCCCAGGTCGGCTGGTTGACGATCAGCACGGCCGGTTGGCGGTCGAGCTCACGGCCAACGATGTATTTTTGCAGATTGCCGCCGGAGAGCGAGCCGGCCGCCGGGTTTTCGCCGCTCTTGCGTACATCCATCGTCTCGGAGATGCGTTTGGAGGCGATGCGCACCACGGCCTGCCGGATAATGCCGAGCAGGCCGCCGGCCAGAAAGGTCTTGCGGTCGGACTGGCTGCGCGCCAGCACTAGGTTGTCGGACAGTGGCAGCGTCGTCACGGCGGCATGGCCATGGCGCTCTTCCGGCACGAACCCGGCGCCCATCAGCCGGCGCGCGGTGATGCCGAGATTGCCGGCCGCCTTGCCGCGGATGGAAACAGCCGCCGGGTCCGTGACCGGATATTCGCCCGAGAGCGCATCGAACAGCTCGCCCTGGCCATTGCCGGCCACGCCCGCAATCGCCAGAACCTCGCCGCTGCGCACCTTGAGACACACATTCTTCAGCGCGACGGCAAAGGGCGTGCGCGACGGCACGGTCAGGTGCTTGGCCTCGAGCAGCACATCGCCCTTGGTATTGGTGCCCGCCGCACTCACCGAGGCGACGTCGCTGCCGACCATCATGCGCGCCAGCGAAGCCGGCGTCTCCTGGCGCGGATCGCAGGCACCCGTCACCTTGCCGTGCCGCAGCACGGTAGCGCGGTCGCAGATGCGCTGCACTTCCTCCAGCCGGTGGCTGATATAGAGTACTGAGCGCCCTTCTGCCTTCAGCTTGGCGAGCGTCTCGAACAGGCGGTCGGCCTCCTGCGGCGTCAGCACCGAGGTCGGCTCGTCGAGAATGATGAGTTCCGGGTTCTGCAACAGCGCGCGAACGATCTCGATGCGCTGGCGCTCGCCGACGGAGAGATCGGCGACATGGGCATTCGGATCGAGCGGCAGGCCGTAGAGATGGGAAAGACGCGATGCCTCTTCCGCGACCTTGGAAAGCGAGATGCCGGGGCTGAGCGACAGCGCTATGTTTTCCGCCACCGTCAGCGCCTCGAACAGCGAAAAGTGCTGGAACACCATGCCGATGCCGATGCGGCGCGCGGCACCGGGGCTCGTGATGCGGACGGGTTCGCCCTTCCAGAGGATCTGACCGCTGCTTGGCGCGAGAACGCCGAAGAGCATCTTGACGAGCGTGGATTTGCCGGCACCATTTTCGCCCAGCAGGGCATGGATTTCGCCGGATTTGATGTCGAGATCGATGCCGTTGCATGCGGCAAAAGACCCGAACAGCTTTGTCAGACTGCGGACAGCCAGCAACGGGCTGCCCACGGATGCTCCAACAGCTGACACGCTTCCCCTCTTTCCTGTAAACCCGATCCCCTGCGCCCGTTCGGGTCCTTGTCAGGGAATGAGCAACGTCGTTCCACTTGTCTTTCTTGCTTCCAGATCCGTGTGCGCCTGCCCAGCGTCCGCCAACGAATAAGTCTGATTTATATTGATACGCACTTTGTTGCTCTGCACAACATCAAAGAGCGAGTTTGCACATGCATCCAGCGCGGCGCGCGTGGCGATATAGGCAAAGAGCGTCGGGCGGGTCGCATAGAGCGAACCCTTCTGCGCCAGAAGGCCCATGTTGAACGCGTCGACCGGACCGGAGGAATTGCCGAAGCTGACGAACAGGCCGCGGGGTTTCAGGCAATCCAGCGACTGCGGAAACGTGTCCTTGCCGACGGAATCGTAGACGACATCGACGCCGGCCCCGTTGGTCAGTTCGCGTACGCGGGCAACGAAATCGTCCTTGCCGTAGTCGATGACATGGTCATAGCCATGCGCCAGCGCCAGATCGATCTTCGCCTGCGAGCCCGCCGTGCCGATGACGGTGGCGCCCAGTGCCTTCGCCCACTGGCCGGCAATGAGGCCGACGCCGCCGGCCGCGGCATGGAACAGGATCACGCTGCCCGGCTTCACCGCATAGGTCTGGAGCAGCAGATATTGCGCCGTCATGCCCTTCAGCATCATCGCCGCCGCCGTTTCCAGCGAAATGCCGTCCGGCACTTTTACCAGATGTTTGGTCGCGACATTGCGTTCGGCCGCATAGGCGCCGTCCGCCGAGGCATAAGCGACGCGGTCGCCTATGGAAAAGTCCGTGACGCCCTCGCCGAGCGCGGTGATGGTGCCGGCACCCTCCTTGCCCGGAATGAACGGCGGCTCGGCCTTGTAGAGGCCGGTGCGGAAATAGACGTCGATGAAGTTCAGGCCGATGGCCGCCTGCCTGATCTGCACCTCGCCGGGACCGGGCGCACCGAGCGCGACATCCTCGAGCTTCAGCACTTCAGGTCCGCCGAGACTGCGGATGACGATTGCCTTGGTCATGTCGGTTCTCCCGATCCTGTGTTATCGGCCGAGCTTTGGGAACGCCTGCAGCACGCCGCCGATGCAATAGAGATAGAGCCCGGTTGCCACGACGCCCCAGACCACCCAATCCGGCGAATCGAAATGCCAGAGAAGCGCGCAGCCGCTGAGGATCGCCCACAGCAGGAAGACCAGCAGATTGAGCGGCCGCAACCGCTGCACGCGCACCGGATGCAGGAAATTGATCGGCATGAACGTCAGGAACACCGAGACGAAGACGATGATCGATGCCGTCAGCTCGCTCGCCTTGATGACGAACAGCGTGAACACCACCATGTTCCAGACGACGGGGAAGCCTGAGAAGAAATACTCGTCCGTCTTCATGCCCATATCGGCATAATAGATCGCACTCGACACCACGATGGCGCCGGCGGCGACGAAGGACCAGGGTTCGCCAATCATGCCGCTCTGATAGAGCGCAAAGGCCGGCAGAAGCACATAGGTCACATAGTCGATGACGTTATCCAGCGTATCGCCGGACCAGTTCGGCAGCACTTCCTTGACGCGCACCTTGCGCGCGATCGGGCCATCGATGCCATCGACCGCCAAGGCGAGGCCCAGCCACCAGAACATATCGACAAAGCGGTGCTCGGCCGCCGCCACGACGCCGAGGAAGGCAAGGAACGAGCCGGACGCCGTCAGGATATGAACGGAAAAGGCGCGGATTTCCGCGTAGGGCACGCGCTTGTAGTTGAAGAACTTCATTGCCGTTCGCTGTCCATCCCTTGTGGGCTTCATTTCGGGCTTTGATCTCGGCCGCGATCCGCCGAACACGCCCTCTTGACGGTAATATGCATTGATTGCCTGGTATCGCCAGCAAAAATCGGTTGCCGGTCAAGCGCTTCAGTAGCCTGCGCGGATTCATCCCATGGAAATTGCCCCTTTGCCGGCCTAGTTTCAGTGGATTAGAAGCGCTTGCAAATCTGTGGGTAACGCGTGCCCCTTCGGAGGTCGGTCATGAAGGAATTCGATATTGCGATCGTCGGTGCCGGCCTCGCCGGCAGCCTCGCAGCACTGGCGCTTTCCGATTCGGGCCGCAGCGTCGCGCTGATCGCCCCACCCGCCCGCGCCAGCGATGGCCGCACGACGGCGCTCATGGACCAGTCCATCGCCTTCCTGAAGGTGCTCGGCCTATGGGACGATATCGCCCCGCATGCCGCAGCCCTCGAGACCATGCAGATCCTCGACGGCACGGTGCGGCTGCTGCGCGCACCGCCAGTCGCCTTCCGCGCCAGTGAGGTCGGCCTTGCCGCCTTCGGCTACAACATTCCGAATGCCCCCTTCATCCAGGTGCTCGACGCGCGCATTGCGGCCGACAGCAATATCGTGCGTCTGCCGAATGGAGTGACCGCTGCCACCGCCTTTGAAAACGGCGTGGAACTGGCACTGGACGATGGCGAACGCGTGCTGGCCCGCCTCGTGGTTGGCGCCGATGGCCGCAAGTCAAAAATCCGCGAGAGCGCCGGCATCGGCGTTCGCAGCTGGTCCTATCCGCAGGCCGCTCTCGTGCTCAATTTTTCGCATGACCGCCCGCACGGCAATGTCTCCACCGAATTCCACACGGAGAGTGGTCCCTTCACGCAGGTGCCCCTGCCCGGTCGCCGCTCCAGCCTCGTCTGGGTTCTGCCGCCGAAAGAGGCGGCGCGGCTTCGCGATCTCCCGGATGCCGCACTCAGCCAGGCCGTCGAAACGCGCATGCAGTCCATGCTCGGCAAGGTCACCGTCGAAGGCGGCGCGCAGAGCTTCCCGCTCTCGGGCATGACGGCGGATCGCTTCGGCAAGGGTCGCATCGCACTCGTCGGCGAGGCCGCGCATGCTTTCCCGCCGATCGGCGCCCAAGGCCTCAATCTCAGCCTGCGCGATATCATGGCCCTGAAAGAGCTCCTCAAAGAGGCGGAGCCGGTCGCCTATGACGGCATCGGCGAGCGTTTCGACCGCAAGCGCCAGGCGGATGTCCGCTCGCGCACGGTGAGCGTCGACCTGCTCAACCGATCGCTGCTGTCGGATTTCCTGCCCGTGCAGTTCCTGCGCTCGGCCGGCCTGCATCTCCTCTCGGCGCTCGGCCCGCTGCGCAGCATCGTCATGCGCGAGGGGATCGAGCCGGGCGGATCGCTCAAGGCATTCCGCGACACGCTACGGGAAAGGGTCGCCCGCAAGCAGGCCTGATTTGATGAGATAAAGCAGGATCGTCACCGTCGCGACGGACAGAACCGTCGTGATGAGAATGGTCGCTGAGGCCCGCTCCTGCCAGACGCCATATTGCTGGCCGATGACGAAGACATTGGTCGCCGTCGGCAGGGCGGCGAGCAGCACGGCGGTGAACACCCAGACCGGATCGAAATTGCCGGCAAGCCCCAGCACCAGGTACATCGTGACCGGCAGCAACAGCAGCTTTGCCGGCACGATATAGCCGATATCGACCGGCACCCGTTTCAACGGACGCAGCGCCAGCGTCACACCCATGGCAAAGAGCGCACAAGGGGCTGCCGCCTGCGCCAGATAGTCGATCAGCCGCTGCAACGGTGCCGGCGCTTCGAAACCGGCAAAGGCCGCAACAAAACCCGCCGCGGTCGCGATGATGAAGGGATGCGTGACGATCTTCTTCACGACGCCGGTGACGATCTGAAACGGTGCCTGCTTTTCCCCGCCGCCCAGCGCCATCAGCGCGGGCGCGACCATGAAATGCAGCATATTCTCGAAGCAGAACACGAGTGCCACCGGCACCGCCGCCGGTTCGCCAAAGGCAAGTAACGCCAGACCCGGCCCCATATAGCCGATATTACCATAGGCCGCCGCCAGCCCCTGGATCGTCGCTTCACCGATCGTCGCCCGGCGCAGAAACAGTCCGATTGCGAAAATCAGCGCGAAGACCAGATAGGTCGCGCTGATATTGGCGACAATGAAGTCGACGCGTGTCAGCTGCTCGATCGGCGTCTTCGCCACCAATTTATAGAACAGCGCCGGCAGCGCGATGTAGATGATGAACGTGTTGAGCCAGCCGAGCGCCTCGACCGGCTGCTTCGTGATCTTCGCGACCACATAGCCCAAGAGGATCATGCCGAAGAACGGCAAGACCAATCCGATGATGTCAGCCATGGGCCGAAGCCTGCTTCCGCGCTTGTCCTAGAATCCCGGACTAGCCGATTTGCGAGAGAATGGGAAACGTTTGCTGGAACCAGATCGCGACGGTGCTGATATAGCCGAAGATGAAGGCAAGGCCGGTGAGGATCAGCAGCACGCCCATGAGCTTCTCCACCGTGCCGAGATGACGGCGGAAGCGCACGAGGAAGCGCATGAAGGCACCGGAAAAGCCGGCCGCGATCCAGAACGGAATGGCAAGGCCGAGCGAATAGACGGCGAGCAGCATCGCCCCGTCGCCGACGGTCTCGCGCGCCGCGGCAATGCCGAGAATGGCCCCCAGCACCGGCCCGATGCACGGGGTCCAGCCGAAGGCGAAGGCCAACCCCATAATATAGGCGCCCGACGCCGTGGCCGGTTTGCCGCCGCCCTGGAACCGCGCCTCGCGGGCAAAAAGCCCGATGCGCAGCAGCCCCAGAAAATGCAGGCCCATCAGAATGATGACCACACCGCCGATCTGCGCGAGCAGGTCGAGATGGCGCCGCAGCACCATGCCGATGGTCGAAGCCCCGGCGCCCAGCGAGACGAAAACGGTCGCAAAGCCCAGGGTGAAGAAAAATGCCGCCAGCAGCACCGCACCCCGCGTATCGCGCTGCACCGCCGCCGCCTCACCGCCCCGGAACTGATCGACGGAAATGCCCGCCATGTAACAGAGATAGGGCGGCACGAGCGGCAACACGCAGGGCGACAGGAACGACAGCGCTCCGGCCAGAAGCGCGCTCCACAGGGAAATATCAGCAATCGACAAGAGGCTGCTCCGAGACATCAGGCGGACCGGAGACAAGGCGAAAACCCCGCCCGCCCGCACCGCCGCGAGTGCCTCCTGATAGCCCTCCCACCCCCTACCTGCCAATCACCTTTTGGAGAACGCGGCGAAATGCAGCAAAACCTGTTTTCTGCCGCATTTTCCGGGTTGACCCGGCAAACCCTCCTGCCTATGTTCCGCGCACTTCTGCGGGGCACCTTTTGTACCCCTGGGAGCGCGTAGCTCAGCCGGTAGAGCAACTGACTTTTAATCAGTAGGTCCAGGGTTCGAATCCCTGCGCGCTCACCATAAAATCAAGCACTTAGCCTTCAAAAATCCCAAATTTCCGCTAAAATAGCCCTCACACATGTCTCGCACAGTTTTGGGGGTGAAAATGGCGTCCCATACCGTCCTCGGTGACAAGGTCCGAATCTACCAGCGCGCTAACAGTTCGCTGTGGCAGGCATCCACCTATCTGGACGGCAAGGAGTGGCGCGTCAGCACCAAAACCGACAGCCTTGCGCAGGCCAAGGAGTTTGCCGAGGACTGGTATCTCGAACTGCGCGGTAAGAGCCGCGCGGGCCTGCTGAAGGTGGAGCGCACCTTTGCGGACGCCGCCAAACAGTTCGTGACCGAGTACGTGGCGCTAACCAGCGGCGAACGTAACCCGCGCTATGTGAAGGACCATGAGGCGCGGCTGCACAACCACCTGCTGCCGTACTTCGGTAAGACGGGGCTTAGCGCCGTTACTGCGGGCATGGTGCAGCAGTACCGCGTGATGCGCTCCAAGCCGCACGAGGAGACCGGCAAGGTGCCGACACGCAGCACCCTGCACCATGAGACCGTGACGCTGCGGCAAGTCATGAAAACCGCCCTGCGGCACGGTTGGATCAGCCACCTGCCGGACTTCTCCGCGCCCTACAAGGCGTCCGGCAAAATCAGCCACAGGGCTTGGTTCTCGCCCGAGGAATACAAGACGCTCTATACCTACACCCGCGAGCGCGCCAAATCCGCCAAGGGCCTGAACTGGCAGCATCCTGCCGAGCAGCTGCACGACTTCATCCTGTTCATGGCCAACACCGGCCTGCGGCCCGACGAGGCCAACCGGCTGGAATACCGCGACGTAACCATTGAGACCGACGAGGACGGCGACCGTATTCTCCTAATCGAGGTGCGCGGCAAACGCGGCGTCGGCTATTGCAAGAGCACCGAGGGCGCGGTCCATCCGTTCGAGCGGCTGGTAAAGCGCAACAACCCGAAGCCCACCGATCTCGTATTCCCGCAGGACCACAAGAAGCAGTTCAACCGCGCGCTTTCGGACTGCGACCTCAAGGCCGACCGTGAAGGCAACAAGCGCTCGGCCTACAGCCTCCGCCACACCTATATTTGCCTGCGGCTGCTGGAAGGCGCGGACATCTACCAGATCGCCAAGAACTGCCGGACGAGCGTCGAGATGATCGAGAAGCACTATGCCGTGCATCTCAAGAACACGCTGGACGCCAAGGCCATTAACGTGAAGCGGCGCAAGGCGGCACTCACTCCTGCGGAATAGCGGTGGATTGCATTTTCCTTGAAAGATCAATGCTGGCGTGCATCAATGCGTAAAAGCGCACCTACGCATCGCCCAACGCGTACACGTTAGCTATGGGCGACGCGTTGCACGGTTTTCTGACCAGCCGCACGGCGTCTGGAGAAAACCGGCAGGTGCGCCGGGGCAAGCCCCTGGACCCCGTCCGTGCCGTGGAGAGGCTGGTGGCCATCTATCACCTGAACGTCAAGAACATCAGCCGTGGGGATGGGCGTTCCGTCGTGGCTGCGGCGGCGTATCGGGCGGGTGCGGTGTTGCCGAACGAGGCCGAGGAGCGCTTGTCGGATTTCGGCGGGCGGCGTGATGTGGTCACGAGTGAAATCCGCCTGCCTGCCGGTGCGCCGGAGTGGATGGCCGACCGGACGCAGCTATGGAACGCGGTGGAGCTGGCCGAGAAGCGTAAGGACGCGCGTCTGGCTAAAGAGGTTGAGTTCGCCCTGCCGAGAGAGCTACCGCGCTCTGCGTGCCTGTCCGTGGCACGGGCCATGGCCGATGCGTATGCATCGCAGGGCTTTGTGGCCGACTTCGCCATTCACGACGACGGCACCAAGCATAATCCCCATGTGCATATCCTGCTGACCACGCGCGTGGTCACATCCGAAGGGTTCGGCCCGAAAATCCGCAGCGCGGACGGGCGGCAGTTCGTGACCGAGGCGCGCGCCTTATGGGAGCGGATCGCCAATGAAGCGTTGCGGGCGGCGGGCGCCGCCGTTGCAATCGACAGCCGCAGCTATGCCAAGTGTAAACTGGACAGGGAACCGGGCCAGCATCGTGGGCCGGACCCAAGGGAACGGCGCGCACGCAGGGAGCGCGCCAAGGAGCATGCCATGCAGCGAGACCACGACGACAATTTGCCCGTACCCGACCCGGACGGGTCGCCGATTCACCCTAGGGATTTACATGCTGCCGAACGGCGCATGCTGGACGAAGTCCATCGGGAGGAACCTCCCGTTCTTCAAGCGCCGGACGGCGATCTTACAGCCGCGCGAGCGGCAATCGAACGGGAGAACGGCCGAGAGATGACAGAGAATGACTCTTTGGCCTACCGGCTTACACCGGAGGACCGGCTGGACTGGCTTGATGACGGGACCACCGACGCCGACAAGCAAACTCTTGAGCGTTGGGAAAACCGCCTCGACTGGCTCGATGTCGGAGACCGAAAACCGGACACGCCGTCCGAGGAAGGCCCGTGGCAGGAACCTGAACGCGGCAGGTAATCATTTTCGGGCGGCATGGCGTTGCCGTCCCGCTGTGGATGCCAGCATGATCGGAGGACACATGAGGATGCCGAGCAATGAATCCCGAAGATGAATTCGAAGTGCTGCGGGAGCAGACCCTTTCCCTTGAAAAGGCGATTGGCGATATCGACCATGAAATCGGGTACAGCCTTCCCATGATGGACACCGCTGCTCACCCAGACGTTACGGTATCTTTCCTGCGCGAGCGCTACGAGATCCGAGGCAGTCATCTGTTCACGTTGGGCAAGGTGACGGCCCAGATCGAGGAACTGGAACGGCTTGTGCGGGAGCAATCACCGGATACGGACCGCGAGGCAGGAACGCTCGGCCGATATGAAAACCGTCTCGACTGGCT
This sequence comes from uncultured Shinella sp., assembly GCA_965650295.1. Lineage (GTDB taxonomy): Bacteria > Pseudomonadota > Alphaproteobacteria > Rhizobiales > Rhizobiaceae > Shinella. The sequence continues at coordinate 15,826 of CBFGOD010000038.1, forward strand.
GGATGTTGGCGACCGGACGCCGGAGGTACCTTCCAAGCAAGGTCCATGGCAGGAACCGGATCATGAGCACCGTTAGCGTTCGGGGGATGTGTCGCCGTCGCGCATTCCCGTTGGCACACCCTGTCGGCCGACGAGAAGGCCTTCGGCAAGGAGCCTGAGCTGAACGATGCGGACAAACGCGCGTTGATCGCTTTCCTGAAGACCTTCTGATGTCCGTCGTCGAAACGGCGCTCGACTGGGACTACGTG
>CBFGOD010000039.1:0-15949 GCA_965650295.1 uncultured Shinella sp.
TGCAATATTGATTGAACGAACATTCAATATTATCGGGAAATCCGAAATTTTTCATATTGTTGATCGTATAATCTTTTCGCAAATTCTCGATGGAGAGGGACATGGCGGCAATTCCGAAGACGGCGAACGAACCGGTCGAAGAGGTGGCCGACGATCTGACCCGGCTTGCCGAGCGGCATCTCGTGCAGCCCTGGCCGGTTTCCGGCTCCATCGGCGCGGAGGCGCGGGGGCGCATCGAGTCGGGCGAGGGCATCTATGTGACGGATGCGGCCGGGCGCAAGCTGATCGACGGTCCCGCCGGCATGTGGTGCGTCAATGCCGGCCATCGCAACCGCGAGCTTGCCGACGTCATGGCGTCTCAGGCCATGGAGCTCTCCTACAATTCGCCCTGGTACACGACCAACACGCCGTCCGCCGTGCTGTCGGCCCGGCTCGCCGGCCATGCGCCCGATGGCGTCGACCACGTCTTCTACACGACCGGCGGCTCCTCGGCGGTCGAGACGGCGCTGCGCTTCATGCAGTTCGCCAACAATGTGAAGGGCCGGCCCGAGAAGAAGCTGATCGTCTCCCGCCAGGGCGGCTATCACGGCTCGACCTATCTCTCCGCCTCGCTCAACGGCCGGCCGCGCGATCACGACTGGATGGACAGCGCCTCCGAGCTGGTGGTGAAGCTTTCCTGCCCGAACCCGTTCCGCCGGCCCGACGGCATTGGTATCGACGCCTTCTGCGATTTCCTTGTCGAGGAGTTCCGGCAGGTCATCGAGGAGAGGGGGGCGGAGAACATCGGCGCCTTCATCGCCGAGCCCGTCATGGCTTCGGGCGGCGTCATCGTGCCGCCGCCGGGTTATCTCAAGCGCATGCACGCGCTCTGCCGCGCCAACGATATCCTGTTCATCGCCGACGAAGTGGTGACGGCCTTCGGCCGGCTTGGCCATGTCTTTGCGTCCAAAGATGTTTTCGACATCGAGCCCGATATGATCACCTTCGCGAAAGGCGTCACGTCGGGTTACTTCCCGCTCGGTGGCGTGATGATTGCGGGGCGGCTGTTCGAAGAGTTGCGCCGTTCGAACCAATCCGAGGCGATGTTTGCGCATGGGCTCACCTATTCCAGCCACCCGGTCGGCTGTGCGGTGGCGCTGAAGAACCTCGATATTCTCGAGGGCGGGCTGCTGGCGCATACGCAGGCGGTCTCGGATCATTTCCAGAAAGGCCTGAAGGCATTGGAAGACCTGCCGCTGGTCGGCGAGGTGCGCGGGCTCGGGTTGATGGCCTGCGTCGAATGCGTTGCCGACCGTGCCAGCAACAACCCGCTGACGCTTGATCTGGAAGTCGGAAAGCGCATCGACAAACATTGCCAGGAACTCGGCCTCCTGGTGCGTCCGCTTATTAACATGTGCGTGATGTCGCCACCGCTGACGATCTCGCTTCCGCAGATCGACGACATGACGGAAATCCTGCGCAAGGGTATCGAACTTACCATGGACGATCTCGTCCGCGAGGGGCTCTGGAAAGGCTAAGCCTTTGTGCAAAAAGCTCGTTTGGAGCGACCATTCCCCGCTCCAGACGTTTGAGGCCCGCGAAAGCGGGCCTCTTTTTGTATGCGGCGGCGCTGGCGTGTCCCAAGCTGGAACGCTCGCCCGGTTCGCAGGTCCGGCGCGGCAGCAAAGGCTTGCGCTCCCGGGGCGCATGGTGTCATTAGGCAGCTTCTCCGGAGAATTGCCCATGACTGAAGACAGGACGACAGCGCGACCGTGGAAGAGGACGGTCCTTTTCGCATCGCTTTTTGCGTGGGCGTCATTTGCCGTCGGGGCGCCGACGGCAAATGCCACGCCTGTCCTCGTCGTGGACGCCGATAGCCGCCAGGTGCTCTATCAGGAAGATGCCGGCGCGCCCTGGTATCCCGCCTCAACGACCAAGCTCATGACGGCGCTAGTCGTGTTCGAGGCCCTGAAGGCCGGTGAGGTGACGATGTCGACGCCGGTCATGATGACCCGCAATGCGACGAAACAGGCGTTTCTCGAATCCGGGCTGACCTTCGGGCGTACGATGACGCTGGAAGATGCGCTCTATGCGGTGATCACCGCATCGGCCAATGACGTTGCCGTCGCGCTCGCCGAAGCCGTGGCCTCCGATCAGGCATCCTTCGTCGCCGGGATGAACAAGACCGCGGCGCGCCTCGGGCTCACCGGCACGCACTATTCCAATCCGAATGGCCTGTTCGACAAGACGAACTATACGACCGCGCGGGATCTCGCGATCCTGGGCATGGAAGTGGACCGCTTGTTCCCGGGTTACCGCCGCTTCTTCCAGGCTTCCGCCGTGACGATCGACGGCAAGGAAATCAAGTCCAACAATCTGCTGCTGACCCGCTTCAGCGGCACGATCGGCATGAAGACCGGCTTCATCTGCGCCTCCGGCCGCAACGTCATCGGGCTGGCGACGCGTAATGGAAAGCGCATGATGGTGGTCATTCTCGGAGCGACGACGGAGCGTGAGCGCAATGAACGCTCGGCGCAATATCTGACCCAAGCCTTCGACGGTCGCCTGCCGGCCGGCGCCGGGCCTGTCGAGGGGCTGCAGAACCAGACCGGCGCCGCACCGGAGGACATGCGCATTCGTCTGTGCACCGACAAGGCTGCGGCCTACGAGGCCAGCCGTGACGCTCTCTATCCGATGGGCCTGCCGGGTCAGGAAACCTACCTGAAGGACCAACTGCCCGAGCAGGTGCATACCATCACCACCTGGGCCGACGAAACGGTGACGGATGTGCCGCTGCCGAAGCCGCGGCCGTCATAAAGCCGGTTTGCCGTCTTTCAGACCGGCATTGGCCTCGGCCATCGCCTTCTCTTCCGGCGCTTCCTTCAGTGTCATGACCGGCAGCACCTTGCGCAGGTGGTCGTGATGGGTGCGCACGCCGTATTCGAGGTCGGAGAGGTAGAAGCCGGCAAAGGCGTTCGAGGTCATCGCCTCGTTCGACCAGACGGTGAGCTGCACATCTTCCGATTGCGTGTCGCGGTCGATGCGGAAGGCGAGGTAGCGGGCGAGGCGGTGGGCGCGGTCCTCTTCTCGGTAGCGGTAGATACCGCCGCGCAGCATGGTCTTGCCGATGGCGACCGGGAATTCCTGATAGAACTGCATGGCTTCCGGCGTTACCGCGATGACGCAGTTCGGGAACAGGCCGAAATAGATCCAGGCCTTGCGCAGATGCTCCGGCAGCGCCGCGTTCTCGGGCGAAATCTTCACATAGTTGCGCACGCTCCAGCGGCGGCCGGCATGCGGATTGTAGGTCGCAAACGACCGGCAGAGACCATCCACGAAGGGCTCGTCGTAATAGGTCGAGCCATAGAGGTCCTGCAGCGCCGGGTGCGCCATGGCGACGTGATAGCCCTCGTTGTCGACGTCGCGCACGGACTTCCAGTTGACGGGCGTTTCCTGCGTCCAGATGCCGCCGGTCGGGATCATCTCCTCGGATCGGTAGTGGGAAAGCTCGGCCTCGAAGGGTTTCATCACCTCGGCGACGGAGGGCTGCGGGCCGGGGGCGAAGCGGATGAAGACGAAGCCCTGCCAGATCTCGCATTCCAGCGATTTCAGCGCGAACTCGTTCTTGTCGAGCGGCGGGAAGCTGCGCGGGCGGGCGGCACCGCGCAGCGTGCCGTCGAGATTGTAGACCCAGCCATGGAACGGACAGACCAGAGCGTTGCGGCAGCTTCCCGTCTCGTCCGCGACGAGGCGGGAGCCGCGGTGGCGGCAGATATTGTGGAAGGCGCGCACCGTGCCGTCCTGTCCGCGCAGGATGAGCGCGCGCTCGCCGACGACATCCATGGTGAGGTAGTTGCCCGGCTCGGGAATGTCGGAGACATGACAGGCGATCTGCCAGTGCTCGCGGAAGACATGCTGCTTTTCCAGCTCCAGAAGCGCGGGGCTGTGATAACACCAGCCGGGAAGTCCGCTCCGGTCCCAATCGTTGGGAATGCTGATATCGCGGATCATCTCGTTCATGTCGCTCCCCATTATTTTGCTGAACGTTCATTCAATATAAGCACGATTTTCGTTGAAAAGGAATAGCTTGCGAAACGAGAGCGTTTTTCAGTGATGAAAACCCCGGCCGCAGGGCGACCGGGGCAGGGGGATTTTCAGGCGAAAGCCGGGATGGCGCCGCCGCTTAACGGCAGACCTTCACGCGTTTGATGACGAGGTTGCCCCAGTGATCGTAGCGCTTGATCTTCTTCCAGAAGCAATGGCGGCGATGGCCATAGTAGTGGGTGACATAGCCGCCATGGTGGCCGCCCCAGCCGTGGCCGCCGCCAAAGCCGAAATAGAAGCCGCCGGCCTGTGAGGGGGCTGCGAAGGATACCGCTGCGATGGTCGCGACAACGGCGGACATAAGGAATTTGCGCATTTCAGTCTCCTCTCTTCCAGTGAAAGGATGAAGGGATTTCATCCAGTACGGTCACTGTGGCACGAGAGGGCTGATAGCGCTGTTTCAGCTGGAACAGGCGTTTAGCGGTCGAGTTCCGGGTAGTAGCGGTCCATGTTGCTGGGGCGTAATCGTTCGCCGATCAGGCAATCGACGTCGCTGCCGGCGGCCGGCACGATGCGGGCGGGCGGCTCAGTGCCGCTGACCTCCAGGATCAGCTTGCGGCGGATGGCGATGGCGAAATCCTCCGGCTCCTGCACCGGCAGCACGAAGGCGCCGGGGCCGCCGATGACGCAGTTCGAATAGTAGTCGTCGAGCGAGCCATAGGCGGCTGACGGACGGATCATGATGGCAAGGCCGTTGATGATGATGCCGAGTGCATTGGCGGCATCCCGCGCCGGTGTGACCGGCGAACCGAAATTGTTCGGCCCGTCACCGGAGACGTCGATGACGCGGCGCATGCCGGAATAATTGTTGGCATCGAAGAGTTTGGCGCCATAGGCGATGGCGCTGGAAATGGAAGTGCCGCGGCGCGTGGCGATCGGGCGGGCCTCTAAGAGCGCTGCGAAGGCATTGGCGTCGTCAGGGCCGGAGATGATCTGCCAGGGGATGTGCGAGCTGTCGCGGACGGTGCCGGCCCATTCGAAATAGGTGATGGCGATGCGGCCGGTCAGTCCGTCGCGCACGGCATTGATGAATTCGGCGTGGCGCAGCGCATCGACATAGCCGGCGCGCTGGATCTGCGCCTCCTCGATATCCATCGACCCGGACACATCGACCGCGAGAACCAGTTCCACGTCCACTTCCTCTCCGGAAGCGGCGAGCGTGGTGCCGGATGTCAGGCTCATCAGCAAGGCAAGCATCGTCAGCATGACCGTCACCCATCCATGCATATGCCATCGTCAAATGGTGCACGAGCGCGACAGGGAAAGGGCGGGGCCTCTTCAAAAAACGGTGATGGCGGAGAATAGCGGCCAGATGGCAGCCGTCTGCCTGTTTACCCCAGGGATTGCGGGGCAGGCGGGCCTTGCCCGGGAGAGTGGAGCGATATGGGGTTCAAGGATATTTTCGCCGGTCTTGGGAGCCGGATTTTCGGCCGTGCACCGGTGGCGCCGTCCGAGCCGCTTTCCGAAGAGGAACAATTGGTTCGCGACTACGACCTCTCCCTCATCGAGCTGCATGACGAGATACCGGCTTTGATCCCGCAGCGCGACGCCATGCGCGCGGCCTGGCTGAACGGCGATTTCGAGACCTATCAGCGGGCTTTCGAGGCGGCGCGGGCGGGTGGCGTCATCGCGGAAAATGGCAAGCCGCTCTATTCGCTGGTGCAGGGCTGGTTCCTGGAGCCCTTCAGCGAACTGTCCGACGACGAAGCGGCGGCTGAGGCGCATGAGGATGGGCTTGCGCCTTTCCGGGCGTTTTTCGAGCGCAGTCCGTCCGCCTTTTCCGCCGCTACCTATGCCGACGCACTCCGCGTGACGGCCTTCGTGCGGCGCGGCACCGGCTGGGGGCGGGATGTCAGGGCCGAGCAATGGCAGGGTTATGAAGCGCTTCTGAAGGAGGCGGATGCGGTGCTCGACAGCCATGCCGATCCGAGTGATTTCAGTTGGCGGATGAGCGATTATCGCCGCTCGGCCAATGACGGCAATTTCGAGACGTTCAAGGCCCGCTTCGAGCGTGCCTGGCTGCTCGATCGCTACAATATCGATCTCTGCCGCGCCCATGCCCGCATGATCATGCCGCGCTGGCTTGGCCGGGATGAGCGCGATCTCGAGGATTTTGCCCGTCGTGCGGCGAAGCTGACCGAGGACCGTTTCGGAATGGGCTTCTATGCGCTGATCCAGCAGGCGAACACAGATGTCGGCAACCACGAGCTTGCCGATACGCTGTGTGATCCCGATCTGGTGAAGCGAGGGTTTGAGGACCTGCTGGCGCGGTTCCCGGCGCCGAGCGTGATGAACCTCTATGCCGATGCGCTGGAATGGATGGGCGACACGGAGGCGCTGGCCGACCTGCTCGAAACCCGCTTTCGCGTGATGGTGCCGCAGATCTGGTATGGCGAGACGCGCAGTGACCGGATTTCCTATCTTTTCGCCACGCTGCTGGAAGCGGCGGAGGTGCTGGAGCAGCGCCGCGCGGCGAGATAGGACGCGTTTTACAACGCCGTCAGGTCCCGGATCGCCATGCGCTTGTAGGCATCGACCAGCGTGTCGCCCTCCGCTCGCTCGACGGAGACGGCAAGCCGCATCGTCGCTTCACCGAGATGCATAACAAGCAGGGCGGTCGCGTCGATTTTCGCGGGATCGACCGCCGGCCGAAGCGTCTTCAGCCGCGCGCCGAGCAGGGCGCCGTTGCGGCGGCTTTCCTCCACTTCCATCGCCCGCAAGGCGCCGTCGGCCTGCACGGCCGACCAGATGTCGCGAATGACCGGCTCGGCGAGGAAGATCGCATAGTAGGTATCGATCAGCACGCCGAAGGCGGCGGCGAGGTCCTCCATGCTGGTGACGGTGGAGAGACCTTCGGCGATGCAGGCGCGGCTCTCCTCGTTGCAGCGTTCGGCGAGCGCATGCACGACGGCGCTTTTGTCAGGAAAGTACTGGTAGAGCGAGCCGATCGAGATGCCCGTGCGCTGGGCAAGCTCGCTCATGCGCAGCGCATCGCTGCCCGTTTGCGCAATCATATCCGTCGCATTGGCAAGGATGGCATCCACCCGCTCGCGGCTGCGTTTCTGGCTCGGCGCACGGCGCATCTGCGTGTCGTTCATCGCTGTCTCCACCGGTCATTGCAAATCACGCTTGACAAATACGAGGATTCCTCACATTTTGCAAATATGAGTAAAGCTCACATTTTTGAGGATGAGAGATGAAACGCATACTGGTTCTGGGTGGTGAAGGAAAAACCGGACGTCCCGTGGCTGAGCGGTTGCGGGCGAGGGGATATGAGGTGCGGATCGGCTCGCGCTCGGCGGCGATCCCGTTCGACTGGCGCGATGCCACAGGCTGGCCGGCAGCCCTTGCGGGCGTGGATGCCGTCTATATTGCTTACCAACCCGATCTGGCGGTGCCGGGCTCGGACGACGACATCCGCCTTGTCTCGCGGCTTGCCGCCGAAGCCGGTGTCCAACGCCTCGTGCTGCTTTCCGGCCGCGGCGAGGATGAGGCGGAAATGAGCGAGGAAGCGATGAAGGCGGCGGGCGTCGCATGGACGGTGCTGCGCGGCAGCTGGTTCTTCCAGAATTTCAGCGAGGGCCTGTTTGCCGAGCCAATCCTTGCCGGCGAACTCGTTCTGCCCTCGGCCACGGTGCGCGAACCCTTCGTCGATACGGCCGATATCGCCGACATGGCCGTCGCGGCGCTGACGGAGGAAGGGCATGCGGGCAAAACGTATGAACTGACAGGCCCGCGGCTGATGACGTTTTCGCAGGCCGTGGCGGAATTCGCTGCGGAGGGCGATCGCGCGGTCACCTATACGCCCGTCACGATCGACGCCTATGCGGACATGCTGCGGGAAGCGCAGATGCCGGAAGACGTCATCTGGCTCGTCAGTTATCTTTTCGGCTCGGTGCTCGACGGGCGCAACGAGCGCCTGAGCGACGATATTCTAAACGTGCTCGGCCGTCCGCCGCGCGATTTTGCCGATTTTGCCCGTGATGTGGCCGCAACCGGTTTCTGGAGGACCTGACCATGGCAAACCTGTTTCCCATCCTGACCTTCCTCGCCATTCTCGCGACGGCGCTCAATGCGGGTCTCTTCTTCATCTTCTCCGTCTGCATCATGGCGGCGTTGGCGCGCCTCCCGCCGGCCGAGGGTGCGGCGGCCATGAATGCGATCGACGACGTCATCCAGAATCCGCTGTTCTTCTCGGCATTTTTCGGCGCGACGCTGCTGTCGCTTGTGCTTGCGGTGCTCGGCTACATGCAGGGCAGTGCGGCGGGGCTGATGGCGGCGGCAGGCGGTGTCGTCTTCGTCGTCGCGGTTTTCGGCGTGACGGTGGTCTTCAACGTGCCGCTCAACGATGCGCTTGCCGCCGCACCAGCCGGCAGCCCGGAGCAGGCGACGCTCTGGCAGCGCTACCTGGACGTTTGGGTCATGTGGAACCACGTGCGCACGCTGGGGTCGCTCGTCGCCGTTGCTCTTCTGGCGCTGGCCTTCCGTCAGGGCGCGCAACTCGGCTGAGGCCGGGCTGGCGCTCCCGCAAACGGCCTGCTAGCTCTGTCAAAGACAAATGCCGGAGCCGACCTTGCAGGACATCACCGCCCTTTCCGCCCTTGCCCTTTCCGCCGCCATCGCCGAACGTCGGCTGACCTGCCGAAGCGTGATGGCGGCCTATCTCGACCGCATCGCGGCGATCAATCCCCGCATCAACGCCATCGTCAGCCTGCGCCCGGCGGATGCGCTTCTGGCCGAGGCTGATGAGGCGGACCGGGCACTTTTGGCCGGCGAATACCGCGGCTGGCTGCACGGCATTCCCTTTGCCGTGAAGGACCTGTCGGAGGCGAAGGGCATCCTCTGCTCCTTCGGATCGGCCAATTATGCGGATTTCGTGCCCGATTATGACGATATCCATGTCGAGCGTATCCGGGCGGCCGGCGCCATCATCATCGGCAAGACCAATGCGCCGGAAATGGGCCTGGGCTCGCACAGCTACAATCCGGTCTTCGGCGTCACGCGCAATCCCTACGATACGGCCAAGAGTGCCGGCGGTTCCTCCGGCGGTGCGGCGGCGGGGCTTGCGGCGCAGATCCTGCCGGTCGCCGATGGTTCAGACATGATGGGCTCGCTGCGCAACCCGGCTGGCTTCAACAATGTCATCGGCTTCCGCCCGTCCTTCGGCCGTATTCCCTCGCTCGGCAACGAGCTCTTCCTCGGCCAGCTCGCCGTCAACGGCCCGATGGGCCGCACGGTCGCCGATGTCGCCGCGCTGTTTGCCACGCAGGCCGGGCATGACCCGCGCGACCCGCTGTCGCTGACCGATGAAAGCCTGGCCTATGACCCGCACCGCGATCTCTCGGGCGCCCGTATCGGCTGGCTTGGCGATTTCGGCGGCTATCTGCCCTTCGAGCCCGGCGTGCTGGAGCTTTGCCGTGCCTCGCTTGCAGTTTTCCGCGGGCTCGGCTGCACCGTCGAGGAGGTCGCGCCCGGTTTCGACATGGACAGGCTCTGGCAGACCTGGCGCACGCTGCGCCACTTCCTCGTCGCCAACGGCCAGGCGGTGGACTACGCCGATCCGGAAAAGCGGGCGCGCATGAAGCCCGAGATGATCTGGGAGATCGAAAACGGCCACCAGCTTTCGGCAAAGGACGTCTATGCCGCGTCGCTGGCGCGCAGCGACTGGCACCGCCATGTCGCCGCTCTCTTCGAGACATACGATTTCCTGATCCTGCCCTCCGCGCAGGTCTTCCCCTTCGATGCCGGGATGGACTGGCCGAAGACGGTCGGCGGGCGCACGATGGATACCTATCACCGCTGGATGGAGGTGGTGATCGGCCCGACGCTGGCGGGCCTGCCCGTCGCGGCCATGCCGGCGGGTTTTGGCGATAATGGTCTGCCGGCCGGTATCCAGATCATCGGCCCGGCGCGGGCGGACCGGGAGGTGCTCTCGGCGGCGTCGGCCTACGAAAAAGCGACCGACTGGTTAAGCCGGCATCCCGAATTCTAGGGAGTCCCGGGCACTCGGACACGCGAGCGCCGCATTCTCGTGACAGGGCAGTTTCGCCGGGTGTTGAGGACCTTCCGGCGGTTACCTTCAAAAACACGAGGCGCCGTTTAGGAATTGCTTACCATATTTCGTCATTCTTTGCTCGTTCGGCGGAACTCTGGAGCCCGTGGCTCCCACCGCCGCCAGCGTAGTGGCTCTCGGAGTGTTGTTTCCGCGGCCGCGTCGAGTAACGAGTTTCGGGTAACGAGTATTATGGCGTCTGTGTACAGTTCCGCGCGTTGCGCGGCGAAAACCCGTTCGGGTCGTTCCGGCGGTATCCTTCTCAGCGCATTGCTTGCTTGCGGCGTCATCGCCGGGTCCGCCTGGGCCGTCGTCTCGACGCTGGGTGCGATGCAGCATGCGGCTTCTTCCCTCACGGAAGGTAAGAAGAGTCTGTCGGCTCCCCTTCATGTCGCATCGCTCGCGACAGACAAGGGCAGCGCCGAGCGCTCGCTGAAAATCCAGAAATTCGCGCGTCTCTCCAAGCCGTCGGAAAGCGAACTGCGCCAGAAGCAGCTCACCGCGCAAGCGATCCAGGTCGCACACCAGCGCAAGATTTCGCTTCAGCTCGCCGCCGTCGTGAAGCGTGAAAAGGCGAAAGCCGCGATGATCGATGCGGCCGTGGCCCGCGCCGAGCGTTCGGTCGAGCAGGAAAAGGCCATCACCGGCCAGCCGACGCTCGTCACCGCGCTCATCGAGGATCAATCCGCCCGCAAGGACATCCAGCCCTTCGGCCTCGTCATGAAGAAACCGGATGTGGAGGAGGAAGACCTCCTCAGCGAAATCCCACTGCCGGAAGCCCGACCGGCGCTTGAGACGGTCACCATCGAAAAGCCTGTTATCGAGGAAAAGCCCGTTGCGCGCACCAACAAGCGTGACGATGCCAAGGCGAAGGACGGGCAAGAAGACGTCGCGCTCGTAAAGCCGGAGCGTTCGCTGTTCGGCGATCTCTTCAAGAGCAAGGGTTCCGGCACCGGCTGGCCGGGCCGCGGCACGAAGGTCGCGATCTATGACGTGTCGAATGCGACTGTCTATATGCCCGACGGCACGAAGCTGCGCGCCCATTCCGGCATCGGCAAGATGCGCGACAACCCGGACTATGAGCACATCAAGATGACAGGCCCGACGCCGGCCGGCATCTATCGCCTCAGGATGCGTGAGCAGCGCTTCCACGGCGTCGAAGCCATCCGCATGCTCTCCGTCGACGGACGCGATCCGAAGAACCGCACGGGTCTTCTGACGCACACCAATCTTCTGCGCGGTCAGAAGGGTTCGCATGGCTGCGTCGCCTTCCAGAACTACGAGCCGTTCCTCAAAGCCTTCAAGCGCGGCCACATCACCATGATGGTCGTCGTGCCGGAAATCCCGTCGTCCCGCACGCAGCTCGCCGCGCTCTACCGCAAGGCCGGCGCCTGAGCCGATCGAGACGTTTTCTTGTGAAAACCGGCGCCGTGTGGCGCCGGTTTTCGTTTGTGGTCTCTTTGTCTCAATTTTTGCGCCTAACAACGGTTTGGTTTAGCAAAACCTAACGGTTTTCGATCAATTCTAGCCAATATCTGGTGCCGATCCCTGAAAAGGGAGCGCGTGGTGGTTGGGGAACGAACGTGACTGCTTTCGATTTTGGAATGGATGCCCGTGCCGTGCTTGCGGCGATGAACAAATCGCAGGCAATCATCGAATTCGATCTGACCGGCAAGATTCTGCACGCCAACAAGAACTTTCTCGATGCTGTCGGCTACGAGCTTTCGGAGATCGTCGGCAAGCACCATCGGATCTTCGTTGAGCCGGAAGAAGCGCGCTCGGCCGAATACGCAGCCTTCTGGGCGCAGCTTGCCGCAGGACGTTTCGATCAGCGCCAGTACAAGCGCGTTGCCAAGGGCGGTCGCGAGATCTGGATCGAGGCGTCCTACAATCCGGTTTTCCGCGGCAGCAAGCCTTACAAGGTCGTGAAATTCGCGACCGATATCACCGCCGCCAAGCGCAAGGCGATGGAGGACGATGGCAAGCTGACGGCGCTCGGTCGCGCGCAGGCCGTCATCGAGTTCACGCCGGACGGCCAGATCCTGACGGCCAACGGCAATTTCCTGTCGGCACTCGGCTATCAGTTGTCCGAGATCGTCGGCCGGCATCATTCCATGTTCTGTCAGCCGGAGCATGTCGCGAGTGCGGCCTATCGCGACTTCTGGAAACGGCTCGCCGAGGGGCATTTCGTTTCCGACCAGTTCACGCGCATCACCAAGTGCGGCGGCAAGATCCACATCCAGGCTTCCTACAATCCGATCCTCGATGCGGATGGCCGGGTGTTCAAGGTCGTGAAGTTCGCGATCGACGTGACCGAGCGCGTGCGTGCGATCGAGGAGATCGGCGCCGGTCTCGGTCGTCTTGCCGAATGCAATATCCGCATGACGATCGACAATGATTTCATTCCGGAATTCGAGCCGCTCCGGCGCGACTTCAACAATTCGATCGGCGCCTTCCAGGAAACTTTGTCCGAGGTGCTCGACCAGACCTATACGCAAAACCGCAGCGGACAGGACATGCGCAAGGCGGCCGAGGAGCTTTCCGAGCGCACCCGCCAGCAGGCCGTCGCGCTGGAAGAGACCGCAGCCGCGCTGACACAGGCGACGGTTGCCGTTCGCTCCTCGACGGAGCGCACGCGCGAGACCCGCAAGCTCGTGCAGGATGCCCGCGCGTCTGCCAACACATCGGCCAATGTCGTGAACAATACAGTGAGCGCCATGCAGCGCATCGAATCCGCCTCGAGCGAGATCGGCCAGATCATCGGCGTCATCGACGAGATCGCCTTCCAGACCAATCTCCTGGCGCTCAATGCCGGCGTCGAGGCTGCACGCGCCGGCGAGGCGGGCAGGGGCTTTGCCGTCGTGGCGCAGGAAGTCCGCGAACTCGCCCAGCGTTCCGCCAAGGCGGCGCGCGAGATCAAGACGTTGATCACCAATTCCAGCGCGGAGGTGCAGGAGGGCGTGCGGCTCGTCGGCGAAACCGGCCGGGCGCTGCGCGAAATCGAGAATTTCGTCGAAGAGATCGACCACAATGTCGATGCCATCGCCACCTCCGCCGCCGAACAGGCGAGCGGCCTGGAGGAGATCAGCGCGGCCGTCAGCGACGTCGACCGCATCACGCAGGAAAACGCCGCCATGGTCGAGCACACGACTGCGACCAGCCAGACCCTTGCGGAAGGCGCCATCACGCTCAGCGAGCTGGTGAACCGCTTCCAGCTCAACCGCCGCACCCGCCGCCGGGACGGCAGCGAGATCTGGACACCGGAAGAGCGCGCCTCGCGTCTGGGGACGATGCGCAGGGCATCCTGACAAAAGGAAATGCGGGGCCGTCAGGCGGCCCCATCACGCCTTGTTGACGAAACCGTCGAGCACGCGTTTCTGGCCGGCGCGGTCGAAATCGATCGTCAGCTTGTTGCCTTCGATCGCCGAGACATTGCCGTTGCCGAATTTCATGTGGAAGACCCGGTCGCCGACGGAGAATTTCGACGGTTCGGTCATGGTGGATTTCGCGACCAGTTCCCCGTCGATCGTCTTCGAGCGCGGGCCGCTTTCGCCATAGCCGATGCGTTCCACCGCGTGGCCGGAGCGTGAGCCCCAATTGTCGCGCGTCGCATCCGTGCGGTTCGCCTGCGCGCGCCGCCAGCCGGGCGTCGAATAGGCGTTCTGGAACGGCTCCTGCTTGTCGAAACGAGACTGGCCGTAACCGCCGCCACGACCGTAGCCGCCATAGGATTGTTCGACTTCCGCCACCTCGACATGACCTTCCGGCAATTCGTCGAGGAAGCGCGAGGGTAGCGTCGATTGCCAGAGGCCGTGGATGCGGCGGTTCGAGACGAACCAGATGTGGCAGCGGCGCTTGGCGCGCGTGATGCCGACATAGGCGAGGCGCCGTTCTTCCTCGAGGCCGGAGCGGCCACCCTCATCCAGCGCGCGCTGGTGCGGGAAGAGGCCTTCCTCCCAGCCGGGCAGAAAGACAGTCTCGAATTCGAGGCCCTTGGCCGAATGCAGCGTCATGATCGAGACGGCATCGAGCTCCGCGTTCTGCTCGGCATCCATGACCAGCGAAACGTGATCGAGGAAGCCGCGCAGCGATTCGAAGGCCTCCATCGAGCGGATGAGTTCCTTGAGGTTTTCCAATCGGCCCGGCGCTTCGGCCGATTTGTCGGCCTGCCACATGGCGGTATAGCCGCTCTCGTCGAGGATCTGCTCGGCAAGCTCGGTGTGCGGCGTGGTCTCCAGCAGCGATTGCCAGCGGCGGAAATCCGTCACGACGTCGAACAGCGCCTTGCGCGCCTTCGGCTTCAGCTCGTCCGTCTCGATGATATCGGCGGCGGCGGCGAGCATGGGGATGTCGCGGGCGCGGGCATAGTCATGCAAGTTGCGGATCGTGGTATCGCCAAGGCCGCGCTTCGGCGTGTTGACGATGCGCTCGAAGGCGAGGTCGTCGGCCGGCTGGCTGACGAGGCGCAGATAGGCCATGGCGTCGCGGATTTCGAGGCGCTCGTAGAAGCGCGGGCCGCCGATGACGCGGTAATTGACGCCGAGCGTGACGAAACGGTCTTCGAATTCGCGCATCTGGAAGGACGCGCGCACCAGGATCGCCATGTCGTTGAGCTTGTGCTCCTTGCGTTGGAGCTGCTCGATCTCCTCGCCGACGGCGCGCGCCTCTTCTTCCGAATCCCAGGCCGCGTGAACGATGACCTTGTCATCGTCAGGATCGTGCCGGTCGGTGAAGAGCGTCTTGCCGAGCCGGTCCTCGTTATGGGCGATCAGATGGCCGGCCGCACCGAGGATATGGGCCGTGGAGCGATAATTGCGCTCCAGCTTGACGACCTTGGCGCCGGGAAAATCCTTCTCGAAACGCAGGATGTTGTCCACCTCCGCGCCGCGCCAGCCATAGATCGACTGGTCGTCGTCGCCGACGCAGCAGACATTCTGCGGCGTGCCCTTGGGGCGCTGGGCGAGCAGGCGCAGCCACATATATTGGGCGGTGTTGGTGTCCTGATACTCGTCGACAAGGATATAGCGGAATTTCTGATGGTACTCGGCCAGCACATCCGGATTGGCCCGGAACATCCGGATCGGGTGCAGCAGCAGGTCGCCGAAATCGCAGGCATTCAGCGTCTTCAGGCGGTTCTGGTAGGCGACGTAGAGTTCGCGGCCCTTGCCGTTGGCGAAGGCGCGCGCGTCGCCTTCCGGGATCTGCGCCGGGTCGAGGCCCTTGTTCTTCCAGCCGTCGATCATGCCGGCGAACTGTTTGGCCGGCCAGCGCTTGTCGTCGATGCTTTCGGCTTGCAGGATTTGCTTGATCAGGCGCACGACGTCATCGGTGTCGAGGATGGAGAAATCCGAGCGCAGGCCGACGAGTTCGGCGTGGCGGCGCAGGAGTTTCACGCCGATCGAGTGGAAGGTGCCGAGCCACGGCATGCCCTCGACGGCGCCGCCGACCAGGAGGCCGATGCGCTCCTTCATTTCGCGCGCGGCCTTGTTGGTGAAGGTCACGGCGAGCAACTGGCTGGGGAAGGCGCGGCCGGTGGCGAGGATATGGGCGATGCGGGTGGTGAGCACGCGCGTCTTGCCGGTGCCGGCGCCGGCGAGCACCAGAACGGGGCCGTCGACGGTCTCGACCGCCTCGCGCTGTTCGGGATTGAGGCCGGAAAGGTAGTCCGGCGCGCGCTGCGCATCGCGGGCCGCCATGGCGCGCGCGGCGATACCGATGCCGCCGGACGGCTTGGCCGGGGCTGTGGGCTTGGCGCCGAGTTGCGGGTCTTCATCGAAGAAGGGAATGTCGTCGTAACCGCTGGTCATGCGGCTC
>CBFGOD010000040.1:0-15905 GCA_965650295.1 uncultured Shinella sp.
ATCAGCGCGACCGGTCGCTGGGACTTCTATTATACGCTGACCTCGGTCGCCCTGCTTTCCGTGGGTGCTGCCGGCGTCTGGCTCACTTTCTATATCGGCCGCATCAATATCGGTCAGGGCGCCTATGCACTGGTCGGCGGCTACGTCTCGACGATCCTCGTCACCCAGACAGGCATCTCCTTCTGGTGGACGCTGCCGCTGGCCGGCCTGTTCTGCGCCTTCATCTCCGTGCTGATCGGCTTTCCGATCCTGCGTCTGCGCGGCGTCTACTTCGCCATGGTCACGCTGGTTCTGACGGAAGTCGCCCGCCTGTCCGCCCTCGCCTTGCCCATCACCAATGGCGCCAAGGGCATTACCTCGATCCCGCAGCCTGGCGAGCTCTCGCTCTTCGGCCTGACCATCATCCCGGACTTCGCCACACTCTCCAATCCGCGTGTCGGCTTCTATGTCATGGCCGTGGTGCTGATGATCGTCACCTATCTGGTGCTCTGGCGCATCGTGAACTCGCGGCTCGGCCATCTCTGCCGCAGCCTCCAGCAGAATGAGGAACTGTCGGCCTCGATCGGCGTCAACACCGCCTATCTCCGGCTACTCGCCTATGCGATCTCCTCGTTCTTCGGTGGCATTGCCGGCGCCATGTTCGCCTCCATCGCCCAGTCGATCTACCCGTCGTCCTTCGTGGTCGCCGACAGCGTGAACTTCATGCTCTACTGCTTCCTCGGCGGCCTCGGTTACGTCTTCGGCCCGATGCTCGGCACGCTGCTGCTCTATTTCGGCTGGGATCTGCTGTCGATCGCCAAGGAATATCAGCTGCTCATCTATTCCGGCGTCATGATCCTGCTCATGCTGGTCCTGCCGAACGGTGTCCTCAGCCTTCTCGACAAGAAGGAGGGCCGGGCATGACCCCGATCCTGCAGATCAAGAACATCACCAAGCGCTATGGCGGCCTGACGGCAGTGAACGACGTCACCTTCAACGTCAACAAGGGGGAAATCCTCTCGGTGATCGGCCCGAACGGCGCCGGTAAGTCGACGCTGTTCAAGCTGATCTCCTCCTTCGTGCCGGCGACATCGGGCGAAGTGCTGTTCAACGGCACGCGCATTTCGAGCCTCGCGCCGCACAAGGTCGCGCAGATGGGCGTGGTGCGCACCTTCCAGGAAACGACGATCTTCCGCTCCATGACGGTGCGCGAAAACATCATCGTCTCCCATCACCTGCGCTCGAAGGCGAGCCTCTTCGGCTTCTTCATCGGCACCAAGCAGGCGAAGGAAGACGAGGCGGCCTTCGCCAAGTCGGCCGACGACATCGTCGATTTCCTCGGCCTGCAGGCGATCCGCAACGAGCTCGCCTCCAACCTGCCGCAGGGCCACCTGCGCGCGCTCGGCATGGCCATCGGCCTTGCCACCGATCCGAAGGTCATCCTGCTCGATGAGCCCTTCGCCGGCATGAACCACGACGAGACGATGAAGATGGTCGGGCTCGTCCGCCGCCTTCGCGACGAGCGTGGCGTCACTGTTCTTCTCGTCGAGCACGACATGCCCGCCGTGATGAAGATCAGCGACCGGATCGTGTGCATCAACTTCGGCCAGAAGATCGCCGAGGGCACGCCCAAGGAAATCCGCGAGAACGAGAAGGTGATCGAAGCCTATCTCGGCTCCGAAGATGCGGCGATCGGGATGTAAGCCATGACCAAGATATTGAGCGTTGAGAATATCGAACTCTATTACGACCATATCTACGCCCTGAAGGGCGTGTCGATCGATGTGGACGAAGGCGAAACCGTCGCGCTGATCGGCGCGAACGGAGCGGGAAAATCCTCGATCCTGCGGGCGATCACCGGGCTCCGGTCCGTCAAGTCGGGCCAGATCTTCTACCAGGGGCAGAAGCTGAACGGCACCTCGGCGTCGGAGATCGTGCGCCGCGGCATCTCCATGGTGCCGGAGGGACGGCGCGCCTTCCCGCTGATGTCCGTCAAGGACAATCTGCTGATGGGCGCCTTTACCCGCACCGACAAGGCGGAGATCGAGCAGACGCTGGAAAACGTGCTCACGCGCTTTCCCCGTCTTCGCGAGCGCTACCACCAGCAGGCCAGCACCATGTCCGGCGGCGAGCAGCAGATGATGGTGATCGGCCGTGCGCTGATGGCCCGTCCGAAGCTGCTTCTGCTGGACGAACCGTCGCTCGGTATCGCACCGAAACTGGTGCAGGACATCGCCCGTGCCATCGTCGCCATCAGCCGCGACGAGAAGGTCTCCATCCTCCTCGTCGAGCAGAACAGCCGCATGGCGCTCTCCATCTCGAACCGAGCCTATGCGCTCTCCACCGGGTCGATCGCGCTTTCAGGCAATTCGAAAGAGCTGATGAACGACGACCGCATCAAGGCAGCCTATCTCGGAGGCGAACTCTGACATGAAAATCCTCGTCATCAACCCAAACACCACCGCATCGATGACGGATCATATCGGGAAGGCGGCGCGGCGCGTCGCCTCTCCCGGCACCGATATCGCGGCCGTCAACCCGACCCACGGCCCCGTCTCCATCGAAGGCTATTTCGACGAGGCGATGAGCCTGGCGGGCCTGCTCGAGACGATCCGCCGCAATCCGGATTGCGACGCCGTCGTCATCGCCTGTTTCGACGATACCGGCCTCGACGCCGCGCGCTGCCTCACCGACAAGCCGGTCATCGGCATCGGCGAAGCCGCCTATCACTTCGCGTCGATGATCTCGAACAAGTTCTCCGTCGTCACCACGCTTGCCCGATCCGTGCCGGCGCTGGAGCACAATCTTGCGCGCTATGGTCTCGACGCCCGTTGCGCGCGCGTTCGCTCCTCCGAAGTCGCCGTGCTGGAGCTGGAACAACCGGGCTCCAACGCGCGCCAGAAGATCAGTGCCGAAATCGGCCTCGCCATCAGCGAGGATCGTGCGGAGGCCATCGTGCTCGGCTGTGCCGGCATGGCGAGCCTTGCGGCCGATCTTTCAGCCGAACACGGACTGCCCGTGCTCGACGGCGTCTCCTGCGCCGTGAAAATGGCAGAGGCGATGGCGGGCCTTGATATGCGCACCTCTCGTCTCGGCGGCTACGCACCGCCGCCGGCTGCCAAGCTGGAGAGCATCTTCAGGTCCTAGGCAAGGGGCCGCTCCTTTCGGCAAATGAGAAAGTCTCCATGCTGCCGTCCGTCCGGTGTTTCTGCTTATTCATCATGGACATCACTGGGTAGAATATGCAATTTGCAGGCGTATTTGCGGGACGGGAGATTGCCGCATGGCACCGAAAACAGGCAATTCCAGCCGAGGCCGCTCACCGGCCGTTCATCGCGCCCTGAAACGCGCGATCCTCGACCAGGCGCTATATCCGGGTGTAAAGCTTCCGGAAGACCTGATCGGCGAGCGCCTCGGCGTCAGCCGCACGCTCGTGCGCGAGGCGCTGGTCCGGCTCAGCGAGGAAGGCCTGGTGGATCTCACGCCGAACAAGGGCGCGACCGTCGCCCGGCCCACGCTGGAGGAAGGGCGTGATCTTTTCCACACGCGCATGGCCCTGGAACGTCTCGTCGTCGAAACCCTTTCGGGAAAGCTGACGAAGGCCCAGATCGACACCCTCTCCGCACATATCGCCGCCGAGGAAGCCGCCAAGCCCGAGCATGCCGTATCGATCCGCCTCGCCGGCGAATTCCACACGCTGCTTGCGCAGATGACGGAGAATGCCAGCCTGATCCGCTATGTGAACGAAACCGTCGCCCGCAGCTCCCTCATCCTCGCGCTCTATGGCCGGCCGCACTCGTCGGACTGCGCCGTCTCCGAACATCAGGAAATTCTCGATCATCTCATCGCGGGCACGACCGAGCCGGCGGCAAAGCTGATGATGCACCATCTCGACGCGATCTCGACCAGAGCGCTGCTGCCCCGCGATAGCGACCGGGACATGAAGGACGTGCTCTCGGACTATGCCGTGGCCGAAGGTTTGCTCTGATTGGCCTCAGACGCCCGCAAGCTCAACGGCGTCGCTTCGATTTAGAGCCTTTCGCGCGCTGAATCTTGCGCTGATGCCCAACAATATTCTGGTCAAGCCCGCCGATACGATCTATCGGGCTTGAATGGATTTACGTCACGCGTAAGAATATGATCCATAGGATTGTTCTCGGCCTTGCCAACACAACGCGAATAAGCGGTTGCAGGGGCGCGGGACGATGCTTAAGCTATAGCAGTGGCCACAACGGCACTGAGATCACGAGGATAACATGGCAACCGGCACCGTTAAGTTTTTCAACCAAGATAAGGGCTTCGGCTTCATTACCCCTGACAATGGCGGGGCAGACGTTTTTGTCCATGTATCTGCAGTGCAGGCTGGCGAACCGCTCCGCGACGGCACGAAGGTCAGCTACGACATCGGTCAGGACCGCAAGACCGGCAAGTCGAAGGCGGAAAACGTCCGCACCGTTTAAGTTTGACTTCGGGGGGGCGGCCCTGCCGCCTCCCTTTCACCGCCCATCCCGCACAGCGTTTTCATCGCCTGCTGTTTTGCGGCCTATGATCCGAACCCGCGTCATCAAGGCGGCTTTCCTGGGTATTTTGCCGATATATGCGGCGATGCAACAATCCGAACAGTTCGTTTTGGATGCGTCGGCCTCGGCCTGAGGCGTAAGTCGGTGTGTCTCGTCTGCGCACGCATCTTCCAGCAACGCCCGATCCCTTCCGGAACAATGATCATCTGCCGCCGTTAACCCGCTCATCAGCGGGGAGAGCGAATGTGGCGCCGAGAGCGAACTGGAAAGGCTTTCTGAAAGTCGGAGAACTGGTCTGTCCGTTGGCGCTCTATACGGCGGCATCGACAAGCGAGCGCGTTTCCTTCCATATGCTGAACCGTGCGACCGGGCATCGCCTGCATCGGGAATTCGTCGATAGCGAAACGGGCAAGCCGGTGGAGCGCGACGATCAGGTCAAAGGATATGAGACCGGCGAGAACGACTACATCGTGCTCGATGCGGATGAAGTCGCGTCTGCGGTTCCCGACAGCGACAAGACGATGGCTATCCACGCCTTTATTTCCTGCAACGACATCGACGATCTCTATTTCGATAAGCCCTACTATCTCGCGCCGAGTGATCGGCACGGCGCGGAGGCCTTTGCCCTGATCCGTGAAGGCATGCTGAAAAGCGACGTTGCGGCAATCGCGGAAACGGTACTCTTCCGGCGCGTACGAACGTTGCTCATCCGCGCCCATGGCGAGGGGATGATCGCGGCCACGCTCAATTATGACTACGAAGTCCGCTCCGCCGAGGAGACTTTCGCAGACATCCCGGACATGAAGCTCAAGGGCGAAATGCTCGAGCTTGCAGAACACATCATCAAGACGAAGAGCGGGCGCTTCGACCCCAAGACTTTCGATGACCGCTATGACGCGGCGCTCGCCGAGGTCGTGAAGGCGAAGATGGAAGGCCGGAAGATCAAGCCGGCAAAACCCAAGACCGAAGGCAAGGTCATCGACCTCATGGAAGCCCTGCGCCAGAGCGCCGGTAAGACGGAAAAGCGCGCGCCGAAAAAGACGGCGACGAAAGCCAAGCCGGCGGCGAAGCGCCGAAAGGCGGGCTGACATGGCACTGGATGTCTATCGGCAGAAGCGGGACTTCAAGGCCACGTCCGAACCCAAGGGACGAAAGGGTCGGAAGGGCGGCAACAGTTTCGTCATCCAGAAGCACGACGCCACGCGTCTGCATTATGACTTTCGCCTCGAAATGGAGGGCGTGCTGAAAAGCTGGGCGGTGACACGCGGGCCAAGCCTCGTCCCCAGCGAGAAGCGCCTTGCTGTGCATGTCGAAGACCATCCGCTCGCCTATGGCGATTTCGAGGGCACCATCCCGAAGGGCGAATATGGCGGCGGCACCGTCATCGTCTGGGATCGCGGAACCTGGAGCCCGCTTGGCGATGCAGCCAAGGCCTATGCCAAGGGTCATCTCGAATTCGAGCTTGACGGCGAGAAGCTGCATGGCCGCTGGCATCTCGTACGCATGCACGGAAAACCCGGCGAGAAACGGGAAAATTGGCTGCTCATCAAGGGCGACGATGAATTCGCCATGCCCGAAGGAGAAGACGACCTTCTGGAAGAGCAGACGGCTTCGGTGAAGACGGGGCGGGAGATCGAGGATGTGGCCGGGGAAGAGCCCGGCTGGTCGTCCAAAACCGGCCGCATCCGCAAATCGCCGGCAAAGAAGACGACCAAGGAGGTGAAAACGGAATCGAAGGGCATCAAGGTCGCGGTGCCGGACCCCTCCCGGATCAAGGGCGCGCGCAAGGCAAAGCTGCCGGACTTCCTGCCGCCGACGCTGGCGACACTTGCGGCAGCGCCGCCCGCGGGCGAGCGCTGGCTGCACGAAATCAAATTCGACGGCTATCGTCTTCAGGCGCGCATCGAAGCCGGGCGGGTGAAACTTCTCACGCGCAGCGGGCTCGACTGGACCAAGAAATTCGGCAAGGCCGTGGTTGGAGCCTTGCGTGATCTGCCGGTCGGCACGGCACTCATCGATGGCGAACTCGTCGTTGAAAGCGGGTCCGGCGCATCGGACTTCTCAGCCCTCCAGGCCGATCTCAGCGACGGGCGTGATGATCGCTTCCTCTTCTATGTCTTCGATCTCCTCCATCTCGATGGATACGATCTCACCAAGCTGCCACTACAGGAGCGTAAATCCCTGCTGGAAAAGCTGGTGCCATCGGGAGAAGATATTCTGCGCTACAGCGGCCATTTCGATGAAAACGGCGCTTTAGTGCTGCGTCACGCCTGCCGGCTGAGCCTTGAAGGCGTCGTTTCCAAATTGCGCGATGCCCCCTATCGCGCAGGGCGCAGCAAAAGCTGGATCAAGTCGAAATGCTCGGCCCGGCAGGAATTCGTGGTGGGCGGTTTCGTGCCCTCAAGCGTCTCGCGCCAGTCGATCGGATCGCTCGTGCTGGGCGTCTATAAAAATGGCAGGCTGGAACCCGTCGGCCGTGTCGGAACCGGTTTTTCCGCACCTGTCGCAGCCGATCTTTTCAAGCGGCTCAACCGGCTCAGGACGGATGAAAGCCCATTCGGCCGGAAACTGACGGCCGAGGAAGCACGCCAGGCTCGCTTCGTGCAGCCGGAACTGGTCGCGGAGGTGGAATTTCGCGCCTGGACGGCGGACGGGCATCTACGGCATGCGTCGTTCAGGGGCCTCAGAGAGGACAAGCCAGCAACGGAGGTTGTTGCCGAAGTGCCGAAATCCAAACCCACCAAAAATGCCGAAAAACCTACGCGCCGCACGGTGCGTCTCACCCATCCCGACCGGGTCTACTGGCCGAAGGAAGGCGTGACCAAGGAAGGTCTTGCCGACTACTATACCGAGGTCTGGCGCTATATCGCGCCGCATATCGTCGGCCGGCCGCTCGCGCTGCTGCGTGCCCCCGGCGGCATCGATGGCCAGACCTTCTTTCAGAAACATGCCTGGAAGGGCATCAACGCCAATATCGTCGAGGTGCAGGATCCCGCCGACAAGGACGACGAACCCTATGTCGCGATCAACGATCTGGATGGTCTGATCGGTCTCGTGCAATCGGCGGTTCTGGAGATCCATCCCTGGGGCTCGACCGTTGCAGACTGGGAGCGGCCGGACCGCATCATCATGGACCTGGATCCCGGTGAAGGCGTGGATTGGCAGGCCGTGATCGAGGCAGCGCAGGAAACCCGCAAGCGGCTGGAGGCCGCCGGGTTGAACGCCTTCATCAAAACATCCGGCGGCAAGGGCCTGCATGTCTGCGCACCGCTCAAACCATCCGCCCGCTGGCCCGCGGTCAAAACCTTCTGCAAGAGCATGGCCGATGCCATGGCGAAGGACAGCCCGGACAAATATGTCTCGACGATCACCAAATCGAAACGTCAGGGAAAAATCCTTATCGACTACCTGCGCAACCAGCGTGGAATGACGGCAGTCGCCCCCTATTCCACCCGTGCCCGCCCCGGCGCCGCCGTTTCCATGCCGCTAGCATGGGAAGAACTCAACGCCGATATCGGGCCGGCCTATTTCACGGTCGAGAACACACCGACGCGTCTTCAGGCGCTGGCGTCGGATCCTTGGGCAGACTTCAACACGGCGGCGAAACCGCTGAACACGGGCAAAACAAAGCGTTGAACCTACTTGGTCTTTCCCTCAGCCTTGATGCTCTTGCGCAGCGCGTCCATGATATTGATGACATTGCCTGACGTCGGCGGCGGGGCCTTCTGTTTTGCCGGGCGCTTGCGGCCCTTCTTTTTGGCGGCGATGATGTCGAGCAGCCGATCCTGCACCGGATCGTCCGCCATTTTGGGGCTCCATGCCTGCGTGCGTTCCTTGATCAGCGTCTTGACCAGCGCGAGCGCCTTCGGATCCGGCTTTGCGGTTTTCAGGCCTGCAAAATAATCCTTTTCGTCACGGACTTCATCGCCGTAGCGCAAAGTCCACAGGACGATGCCCTTACCCCGCGGTTCCAGCATCACGGCCCGCTCCCGGCGATAGAGCACAACGCGCGAAATGCCGACCGTGCCGGTAGAGGCCATCGCCTCGCGGATAACGGAAAAAGCCTCCTCGCCAACCGTATCGTTCGGCACGAGGAAATGCGGTGTATCGTACCAGATCCATTCGATCGTCTCGCGCGGCACGAAGGTCTCGATATCGATCGTGCGTGTGCTTTCCAGCGCCACGGCTTCGATCTCGTCGTCCTCCAGCATCACATAGTCGTCTTCACCACGCGGATAGCCCTTCACCTCGTCGTCTTCCGCCACCGCCTTGCCCGTGACGGCATCGACATAGCGGCTGACGACGGGATTGCCGGTCTTGCCGTTGAGCGTACGGAAGCGCACTTTGTCCTCCGCCGAGACGGCCGGCGTCATCGCCACCGGGCACGTCACGAGCGAGAGCTTGAGATAGCCCTTCCAGAAGGAGCGTGGTGCCATCAGCCCTTCCTTTCGAGCGGCAGATGTTTAGACAAGGCGAAGCGCTCGGCGAATTCGATGTCCGCCTGCGTGACGATCGGGATAGGGTCGGAGAGGATGGCGAGCAGGGTCTCGCGCGAAATGGAATCCTCTTCCAGCGCCTCCATAAGCGCACCACGGGTTTCGCGCTCGGCCCTGAGAAGGGCCGCCAATGCGAGGATGAGCCTGTCCTTGTTGTCCATGATGGAATCTCCGGAAAACCTGTATCCGCATGCCTAATGCGGCATCACGGTATCGGTTCCCGGAACAATCGGAGGATAGAAGGGTTGGGCTGGCGGCCGATGTTTTTTTACGCGCCGGAAAATCGATCATGGCGAAGAAAAAGAAGAAATGGTCGCAGGATGTGACGGAAAATAGCGACGCGATGGATCTCCGGAAAGGCGTCTTCAAACAGCGCAGCCCCAAGAAGATCGCCGCATCGCTCAAGCATTCGGCTGAAGAGAGTGACCGGCGAAAATCGAGCCCTTTCCGCTCTGCCATGTCCATGTTGACATTCTATATCAATCGGGCGGGCGACCAGCTTACGGGGAAGCGGCGCGAGACGCTGGAAAAGGCCAAGGACGAATTGCGCAAGGACTTCGGCAAGGCGCCAAAGAAGAACAAATGAGACGGCGATGAAACAACCGGAGACTATTTTCTTCCCAGCCAGCGAATGGGTGCCGAACCACCCGTTTCTGCCGGTCCTTGTCTATCGCGCTGTCATCCCGGTGGAAAAGAAAGATCGCGCCACCATCTTCGAACAGTTGTTTCACGATGCGGGATGGCAGGGTCTGTGGCGCAACGGCGTCTTTTCCTATCAGCACTATCACGTCGGCGCGCATGAGGTGCTTGGCATTGCGGAGGGAAACGCCGAACTACTGATCGGCGGGCCGGGTGGCAAGGCGCTTCAGGTTCAGGCCGGCGATTGTCTGGTGCTGCCTGCCGGCACTGGTCACAAGCGCAACGCGGCAAGCGATGATTTCCTGGTGGTCGGCGGCTATCCGCCGGGCCAATATGCCGATATCGAAACGGCGGCCGCGACACCCGGAGAGCTGAAAGTCATTGCAAACCTGCCTGTCCCGAAGAGTGATCCGCTCTACGGCGCCTCCGGTCCGCTGGTTTCCATTTGGCGGCAGGCCAGGACCGACGATTAGTCGACATCGATCAGAGCGAACCGAGATCGGCACGGTGCCGGCGACGCATCTGTGCCGGCGCCTCCCTCAGCACGACCGTAAGCGTTGGTCAGATCCTCCATTCAGCAACAATAGGATATCTTCGATAGGGTCGCCATGCTACGAGGCGCATAACAATGCCGCGAGATACCCGATGCTTCCCTGGATAGAGCTTGATCGTGCAACCATTCCCGGCGATGGCGGTGAGCTTCGCCTGAAGCGGCGCGGCAACGAATTCTCCATCATGCTCGGCTCCACGGAGCTGATGAACAGCAGGCTGAGCGGTTCGGAAGAGGCGTTGGCTACGCTCAGCTGCGAGCGGATAACAGGCAGGAAGAACGCCCGGATGCTCGTCGGTGGCCTCGGCATGGGGTTTACCCTGCGGGCGGCCCTGGGGGCACTGCCTCAAGATGCCTCCGTCGTCGTCGCCGAGCTCGTCCCCTCCGTCGTCGAATGGGCGCGCGGACCGATGGCCGACCTGCATGCCGGTACGCTCGACGACCCCCGCGTCGATATCCATGTCGGCGATGTCGGTGCCCTTATCCGATCGAAGACGGCGGCATTCGATGCTATTCTCCTCGATGTCGACAACGGCCCCGATGGGCTGACGCGTGCGTCGAACGACAATCTCTATAGCCACAATGGTCTTCGTGCCGCGAAGGCCGCGTTGCGCCCAAACGGCGTGCTTGCCGTCTGGTCGTCCGCGCCGGACAGCACCTTTACGCGCCGACTGCGCGAAGTGGGCTTTGCAGCCGACGAGGTGCGCGTGCGTGCCAACAGCAAGAATGGCGCCCGCCATGTCATATGGATGGCGACCAAGCGCTAGCGCCCCGCGCAGAAATGGTGGCGGCCAAACCGGAAAGAAGACGTGAAATGGATGAAGAAGCGGAAACGATGACGATTTCGAACCGTAGCGATTTCGCGCAATGGGCCATCGAGCGCGCCAAGGCAATCGTCGCGGAAGAAGGCGGAAATCTGGCACTTGCCGCCCGCGATGGCGACAACGAGCAGATCGCGGATACGGGCAATGCGCTCGGCCAGGCCATCGTCAACGCCCTGCTCGAGGTTTTCGACGGATTGGTATCGCCGGAGTAGCGTCGTCAGACGTAAAGCTTCAAGCTCATCGATATTGCGTGTTCAATGATCCGGGAAAAGGTCCCGCAGTATCGCAACCTTACGATCACCTCGCTCCCGAGTGCCGGAACCACCCGCGCGATTTTTCGGGTCGGCGAGAGTGTCGCAGCGCGATTTCCGTTGCGCGCCGCCGAACCGTTTGCCGTAGTTCGAGGCGACAGGCCATTGCACCGCCGTGGCGATGCCAGGGATGACATCGAGCGGGATGTTTTCGCGATCGAGATGGGCGATTTCATCGTCCACGCGGCCGAAGACCATGGGATCCCCGGATTTCAGCCGAACCACGTGTTTACCGGCCTTGGCAAGCTTGACCATCATGACGCCGATATCCTCCTGCCGGCAATCTTCACGACCGCCGCGCTTGCCCACCAGCATTCGCTTCGCCTCCCGGCGGGCCAGTTCCAGCACATCGGCGGAAACGAGATCGTCAAAGAAAATGACGTCGGCCGCCTGCAAGGCGCGCACGGCCTTCAGTGTCAGCAGTTCCGCATCCCCCGGCCCGGCGCCGACCAGCGTCACGCGACCGACGGCGGGGGCATCCGCGAGCCTTTCGGCGTCAGCAAGAAGCGCCCCGCCTACGCCCTCCTCCGGCGTATCCAGCGTGGAAAAGACCCGGTCGGAAAACCGCTCCCAGAAGGCCCGGCGTTGCGCACCGGGCTGGAGGCGCTGGTTGACCGTCTCACGCAGCGACTGCGCCAGCGCCGCCCATGTCTTCAGGCTGCGCGGCAAAAGCGTCTCGATCTTGCGGCGAATCGTCTGGGCAAGGATCGGCGCGGCGCCGTCGGTCGAGATCGCAACGACAACGGGCGAACGGTTGACGATCGAGCCG
The DNA here is from genome assembly GCA_965650295.1 of uncultured Shinella sp. Taxonomy (GTDB): domain Bacteria; phylum Pseudomonadota; class Alphaproteobacteria; order Rhizobiales; family Rhizobiaceae; genus Shinella. The sequence continues at coordinate 12,089 of CBFGOD010000040.1, forward strand.
AACTGAAACTCGCAGAACTGCGGCGTGTCGATAACGTTGACCGGCACACCCGCCATACGGGCGGCCGCGAAGAAAACCTCCGCATCGTCCTTGCAATCGCCGATCGCAAGCGTGGCGCCGGGAAGATCGGTCGATGCCCATTTTCGACGGTGCGGCGTCAACCGTGCCGACGGGTGATCCGGGGTTCGAAGCAGCAAGGCCTCGAAGGCCTCGCTGAATGTTTCCGCATAGATATCAACATGAGCACCGCAGGCGGCCAGCAGCTCCGCCTTCCACATCGCGGCATCCGTCCCACCCGCAACGAGGACACGCCTTGCCTGCAGCCCCCAGAAGACGGGCAGCTTCGCGAGCGGTTCCATGCGGGCGGGAAGCTTACTCTGCGGCTGTGGCAAGACACCCATCGACGATCCCCCTGATTTCAGCGCGGCAGGAGCCGCAGTTGGTTCCGGCATTGAGCGCCCTGCCGACGGCCTCGACGCTGTGGCAACCGCCGCGCACGGCGGCGACGATCTGGTTGACGCCGACGCCGAAGCAGGAACAGACGGTGGCACCGGGATCAGGCTTGTCCGCGCCCGGCCGGCCGGCAACGAGCGCGAAGCGCTTGCGCAGGTTGGCGTGTTCGGCGGTGAGCTGCGCGATCGCCCAGTTGCGGGCGACGGCGACGGGTTCGCGCGCCAGGAAGAAGGCGGCGAGGAGCCGCGGGCCATCGAAGAAGGCGAGCCTGACATCGCCGGTCTGCGCATCCGCATAGCCGAGCGGCTCGACACCCTCGGGGATGGCGAAGGTGCGGCGGCACCAATCGGCCAATTGCTCCATCGGCGCGGTGAAAGCCAACTCCAGCCGCCAGCCGCCATCGGCTTTGGCAAGCGCCCAATAGGCTGCATCCGGTTCGACAGGCTTCATCCGTGACACGGCGAAGCCATAGTGCCGTGCCTTGAACCTATGCGCCGCGACGGCAACGTTCTTGGATGCCGGCTGGCCGGAAATGCGGTCGGTGATCGCCGGCACGACGGCATCGATGCGGGCCTTTGCGGCAAACTGGTCGTTCCAGTGCATGGGCGCGAAGATGCTGCCGCGCGCCTGCCGCTCGGTGATCAGCGCGCGCACCACGGCGGTGCCCAGCGGGCTCTCGATCTCGACCAGCCCGGCATTCCCCACACCGATCTCCATGGCATCACGCGGATGCAGTTCCGCGAAGGGTTCGGCGATGTGGGACGACAGACGCGCGCTTTTGCCCGTACGGGTCATGGTGTGCCACTGGTCGCGGATGCGGCCGGTGTTCAGCGTGAAGGGGTAATCGGCATTGGTCCGGTCGCTTTCCACCGGCTCGACGGCGACGAAACGGGCTTTGCCGTCGGCGTGATAGAAGCCGCCATCGGCGAAGAAGCGTGTGTGGGTGCTCGCCTGCCCCGCCGGCTGCGGCCATTGGAAGGGCTCAAGCGCATCGTAGGCATCGCGCTCTATCTCGGCATGAGCGCCAATATCGAAATCCCGGCTGCCGCCGTTCTCGAAGGCCGAGAGGGCCGCGTGTTCGGAAAAAATCTTTGCCGGCGCATCATAGTCGAAAGCATCAACAAAGCCCATGCGGCGGGCCACTTCGGCCAACTGCCACCAGTCGGCCCTGGCCTCCCCCGGTACATTGAGGAAGGGGCGCTGGCGGGAAATCCGGCGTTCCGAATTGGTGACGGTGCCACCCTTCTCCCCCCAACCCAGCGACGGAAGCAGGACATGGGCATGTCGGGTGGTATCCGTCTCGTTGAGGATGTCGGAGACGACGACGAAAGGACAGGCCTTCAATGCCGCTTCGACGGCACCGGCATCCGGCATGGAGACGACGGGGTTCGTCGCCATGATCCACAGCGCCTTTATGCCCCCGTCCGCGACGGCCTGAAAGAGATCGACGGCCTTGAGGCCCGGCTTTTCCGCAATGACGGGCGAGGCCCAGAAGCGCTGCACCCGATCGCGGTCCTCCGCGCTTTCGATGGCCATATGGGCGGCCAGCATGTTGGCGAGACCGCCGACCTCGCGCCCACCCATGGCGTTGGGTTGCCCGGTTAGCGAGAACGGCCCCATGCCCGGCTTTCCGATCCGGCCGGTGGCGAGGTGGCAGTTGAGGATAGCATTGACCTTGTCGGTGCCGGACGAGGACTGGTTGACGCCCTGGCTGTAGCAGGTGACGACCTTCTCGGTCGCCGTGAACAGGCGGTAGAATTCGCGAAGCTGCATGGCCGGAAGCCCCGTCCGCTCCAGCACCTCGGCGAAGGAAACACCGGCAGCAGCCGCGAAGGCATCCGCAAAACCCGATGTATGCGCCGCCACATAGTTCTGATCGACGGCATTGTTCGAGACGAGATGCGCAAATAGGCCGACGAAGAGCGCCACATCCGTATCGGGGCGGATCGCGAGATGCAGGTCGGCGATATCGGCCGTCATGGTGCGGCGCGGATCGATGACGACGACCTTCATGCCCGGTCGTCGCTCTTTGGCCGCGGCAAGGCGCTGGTAGAGCACGGGATGGCACCAGGCGAGGTTGGAACCGGTCAGGATGACGAGATCGGCCAGCTCCAGGTCCTCATAGGTCCCCGGCACCGTATCCGAACCGAAGGCGCGGCGGTGGCCGGCGACGGAGGAGGACATGCAGAGCCTTGAATTCGTGTCGATATTGGCCGAACCGAAAAAGCCCTTCATCAGCTTGTTGGCGACATAGTAATCCTCCGTCAGCAGCTGGCCGGAGACATAGAACGCCACGGAATCGGGGCCGTGCTCGGCAATCGCGGCGGCGAACCTTGCCGCGACGAGGTCGAGCGCGCTGTCCCATGATGCCGGCTCGCCACCGATCTCGGGATGCAGGATGCGACCGTCGAGATCGATCGTCTCGGCAAGCGCCGAGCCCTTCGAGCAGAGCCGGCCGTAATTCGACGGATGGTCCGGATCACCCTTGACGGAAACGGCGCCGTCTTCCGCGACCGTCGCGATGACGCCGCAGCCGACGCCGCAATAGGGGCAGGTTGTCTTGACCGCCTGTTCCATCCTATTCGGCCGCCACCATGAGGCTTTCGAGCGCGATGAACAGCGCGCCGCCGTCATTCTTCAGCGCGATGGTCTTCACCGCGCCCTCGTCCGCACCGAGCGCCTTGCCGGTCTCCAGCGAGATCACCCAATTGTGCAGCGGGCAGGTCACAGCCTTGGCATGAACAATGCCCTGCGAAAGCGGCCCGCCCTTGTGCGGGCAATGGTCCTCGATGGCAAAAACCTCGTTTTCCGCGGTGCGGAACACGGCGATCTTGCCCTGCGGGGTCTTTACGCAGCGCGCGCCGCGCAGCGGAATGTCGGCAATGTTTCCGATGGCAAACCAGTTCATGTCCGACCTCCTATTCCGCTGCCTGTCCGTAGCCGATGCTCGCCATCGGCCGGAATTCATGTTTGTCCTTGCCGGAGACACGCTCCGACCAGGGATCGACCTGGGCGAATTTCTGGGAAAAGACGAAGCGGTCGTAATAGGCCTTGCGCCTGTCGGCATCGCCGATGATCTGGCGGCGGATCTCGTCGAGCCCGATACGCTTTGCCCATTTGTAGATGCGCTCGAGATACCGCGCCTGCTCGCGATACATCTGCGTCAGCGCCACGATATGCTCCAGCGCCTCGTCCTCGCTCTTCACCAGGCCGAGCACCTCCGTGCCCTTGATGTCGAGGCCCGCCGCACCTGCAAAATGGATTTCGAAACCACTATCGACGCAGATCACGCCGATATCCTTGCAGGTCGCTTCCGCGCAGTTGCGCGGACAGCCGGAGACGGCAAGCTTCAGCTTGGCCGGCG
>CBFGOD010000041.1:0-15850 GCA_965650295.1 uncultured Shinella sp.
CGATTTTTTGGCATCATAGAGGCCATTGTCGGCCCGCGAGATGGCCGAGCCGACACTTTCGGCCGCTTCGCTGATCGCGCCGCCCACGCTGACCGTCACCTTCAGCGCATCCGTGTCGATGATGAATGGCTCAGCCCCTACGACCTGCCGCAGCCGTTCGGCGATGGCACGGACCGAGGCATAATCTGGGCGGTGGAGCATGACGGCGAACTCTTCGCCGCCCATGCGGCCGAAACGGTCTTCCGGGCGCAGCACATCGCGGCAACGCCGGGTGAACTCGATCAGCACCGCGTCACCGACGCCGTGGCCATAGCGGTCGTTGATCGTCTTGAAATGATCGATGTCGAGCATCAGGAAGGTGGCGGACGTGCCGCTCTTCTGGCACTCGGCGTGGATCCGGTCCGCCTCTTCGAAAAAGCGGCGGCGGTTCATCGCACCGGTCAGCGGGTCGGTATCGGCGAGAACCTTCAACTCCTTGGCGTAGCTGCGCTCGCGGGTCACGTCGATATACATATTGACGTTGAAATTGCCGATCGTGCGGTGGCGGAACTGGATCGTGCGCGTTTCGCCGCTCGCCGTCGCCACCTCAAGGTCGAAGGGCGTCATTTCACGGTTTTCCGCGCGGGCGGCCGCAAGGGATTGATACCATTGCATGCGGGCGAACTCGCGATAATCCGGGTCCGGATAGGCAAGCCGCCACCAGTCCTCGATGTTGGAAATCTCGTCCTGGCTGTAGCCGAAAAGTTCCTTGAAGGTGGAATTGGCAAATTGGATCTGGTCGTCGGTGCCCGATATCTCGAAGCCGAACGGCAGCCAGTTGAGCAGCGAAATGACGTTCTCCTGCCAGCCGGCAAGCGTCACGGATCCCTGCGGCGGCGCATCGAGGAAGGTGAAGAGGCGCAGGATTTCGCCCTCCACGGCAACCTTCGTGACCTGCACCATGAGGATGCGCTCCTGCCCCTGCACCTGCGCGCGGATCAGGAAGGGCTCGCCGGGAACACCAACCGGCGCCACGCTCCATATCTGGCCGAGCATCAGGGTCGCTTCCGGGCCGACGAGCTCCTCGACCGGACAACCGCCGAAACCCTCGAGGCCGCGGCCGAACAGGATCGCGGCATTGGCATTGGCATAACGCACCGCAAGCGTCTGCTTTTCCACGAGCACGAGCGGCGCGCCGACGCAGTTCATCCAGAAGTCCACCTCCAGGCGGGATCTTCGCGAATTGGTCTCGTCCGGCAAAGGGGATATCGAAACTGCGGTGTCAGGCATGCTCATGCGCTTGCTACTCGCTACACGGATACGGTGCGGTCATTGCACCATTCGCGAGAGGCTAATGGTTCGGCGTAAGGATTTGGTTTACGCGACGTGAGCACGTCATGGCGCAGCGACATAATTCCTTTATGGTGCGCGAAAGCCTCAGGAACGAAGGACGACGCATGAGCCGCCAGACAGACGCCATCCTCGCTCTCTGCCGCCCCTTGCCGCCGACACGCACCGCGATCGTCCATCCGGTCAAAGCCAATGTGGTGGAGGCGGCAGCCGAGGCCGTGCGTGAAAGCCTCATCGTGCCTGTGCTTGTTGGCCCCGAGGAAAAGATAACGACCGCCGCGAAGGAAGCCGCCGTCGATATCACCGGCTGGGAGATCGTCGATACCGAGCACAGCCATGCCGCGGCCGCCAAGGCGGCGGAGCTTGCCGCAAACCGCCATGTCGAAGCGATCATGAAAGGCTCGCTGCACACGGATGAACTTCTGAGCGCCATCGTGAGGGCCGATGCGGGCCTGCGCACCGAGCGGCGCATTTCGCATTGCTATCTTATGGATATCGCGACCTATCCGAAACCGTTCATCATCACGGATGCCGCCGTCAACATCCTGCCGGACCTGCCGGTCAAGGCCGATATCGTGCAAAATGCCGTCGACCTGTGGCGGGTCGTTTTCGGCGATCACAAGCCCAAGGTCGCCGTGCTCGCTGCCGTCGAGACGGTCAATCCGAAAATGCAGGCGACGCTCGATGCGGCCGCCCTGTGCAAAATGGCGGACCGCCGGCAGATCACCGATTGCCTGATCGACGGCCCGCTCGCCTTCGACAATGCGATCAGCGCCGAGGCGGCACGGGAAAAGGGCATCCTTTCCGAGGTTGCCGGTCATGCCGATATTCTGCTGGTTCCCGATATCGAGGCCGGCAACATGCTGGCCAAGCAGCTGACATTTCTCGGCGGGGCGGAAGCCGCCGGCATCGTGCTCGGGGCGCGTGTGCCGGTAATCCTCACCAGCCGTGCCGACAATGAACGCACGCGTCTGCTTTCCTGCGCGCTTGCGGTGCTGCTTGCCGATGCCCGCACGAAGGGGCGTATCCTGTGACCGATGTCCTGCTCGTCCTCAACACCGGCTCGTCCAGCCTGAAATTCGAGGTTTTCGGCTACGACAAACTCGACAGGCTTGCAAAGGGCAAGGTGACCGGCATCGGCAACGGGGCACGGCTTGGTGCGACCATCGAGGAGACCGGCGCTGTCATCGACGAGCCGCTTGCCGCCGACGATCACGAAACGGCCATGGGCGCGGCGATCGCCCTCATCGATCGTTACGACGACGGTTGGCGCATGGTGGCGACCGTCCATCGCATCGTGCATGGCGGGGAAAACTTCGTCGCGCCCGTGATCGTTACGCCAGACATCCTCGCGGAACTCGAAACGCTCGTGCCGCTCGCCCCGCTGCACCAACCCTACAATCTCGCCGGCATTACCGCCTCGGACCGGTTGGCCGATGCACCCGATATCGCCTGCTTCGATACCGCCTTCCATGCCGGCCAGGCGCCGGTGTTCAAGACCTTTGCCATCGAGGCGGCGCTGCGCAACAAGGGTGTTCGCCGCTATGGTTTCCATGGGCTGTCCTATGACTGGATTTCCCGTGTCCTTGGCCGCGACTATCCCGATGTCGCAAGGGGCCGGGTCGTCGCCGGCCATCTCGGCAATGGCGCGAGCCTTTGCGCCATGAGCGGCGGCAAGAGCATCGACACGACCATGGGCATGACGGCGCTCGACGGCCTGCCGATGGGCAGCCGCACCGGCGCGATCGATGCCGGCGCCGTCACCTATATGCTGCACAGCCTCGGTCTTTCGGTGGAGGAAGTCGAACGCATGCTCTACGAGCGCTCCGGCCTCAAGGGCCTTTCCGGGATCAGCAACGACGTCAAGACGCTGCTCGAAAGCCCCGATCCGCAAGCCGCCTTCGCGCTCGACTATTTCGCCCTGAAGGTCGCGCAATATGCGGCCATGATGGCGACCTCGATGGGCGGTATCGATGCCTTCGTCTTCACCGGCGGCATCGGCGAGAATGCAGCCCTCGTGCGTGAGGCGATCCTGTCCCGGCTCGCCTTCCTCCAGCCCTTCCGTACCCTCGTCATTCCTGCCAACGAAGAGCGCATGATGGCGATCCACGGCAAGGCGCTGCTGGAAAACCAGGCCCAGTAACACCAGGCCCAGTAACATCAGGCCTCGTCGCTTGGGCCGGCGCCCGTGCGTCGCGTTTTGTGAACAATGCGTTCTCACACGGCGCCTTTTCAAGCCCGACGCGATGCACCATGTTCCGCGCAACACATCTTGCAACGGACGCTCGGCGTCGAGGCGAACATCATGAAGAAAATCGGCTTCCTGTCCTTCGGCCATTGGACACCCTCTTCACAATCCCAGACCCGCTCGGCGGGCGATACGCTCCTCCAGTCGATCGACCTTGCCGTCGCGGCCGAAGAGCTGGGCGCTGACGGCGCCTATTTCCGCGTCCACCATTTCGCCCGGCAGCTCGCCTCGCCCTTCCCGCTGCTCGCCGCCGTCGGTGCGCGCACGAAGAACATCGAGATCGGAACCGCCGTCATCGACATGCGCTATGAAAACCCGCTCTACATGGCGGAGGATGCCGGTTCAGCCGACCTCATCGCCGGCGGACGCCTGCAGCTCGGCATCAGCCGCGGCTCGCCCGAGCAGGTCATCGATGGCTGGCGCTACTTCGGCTACGAACCGCAGGAGGGCATGAGCGACGCCGATATGGGCCGCCGCCACGCGGAGGTCTTCCTCGACGTCCTGAAGGGCGAAGGCTTTGCCCAGCCGAATCCCCGGCCGATGTTCCCCAACCCGCCGGGGCTGCTGCGTCTCGAGCCGCATTCCGAGGGTCTGCGCGAGCGCATCTGGTGGGGTGCCGGCTCGAACGCCACGGCCGTCTGGGCCGCTCAGCATGGCATGAACCTGCAAAGCTCGACCCTCAAGGACGACGAAACGGGCGAGCCCTTCCATGTCCAGCAGGCCGCACAGATCCGCGCCTATCGCGAAGCCTGGAAGGAAGCGGGCCATAGCCGCACACCGCGCGTCTCCGTGAGCCGCAGCATCTTTGCGCTTACCGACGACCGCGACCGTGCCTATTTCGGCCGGGGCGGCAAGGAAGAGGATTCGATCGGCTTCATCGACGACAAGACCCGCGCAATCTTCGGCCGCTCCTATGCCGACGAGCCGGACAGGCTGATTTCGCAGCTCGCCGCCGACGAGGCGATCCAGGAGGCCGACACGCTGCTGCTCACCGTGCCCAACCAGCTCGGCGTCGAATACAACGCCCATGTCATCGAGGCCATCCTGAAACACGTCGCGCCGGCACTGGGCTGGCGCTGACAATCAAACGCGCCCGATCAAACGCGTTCGATATCGCGGCGAAGCACGATGGAGGTCGTCAAGTCCTCGACATTGTCCATCGTCGCGACCTCGTCGCGCAACTCGTTCAGCGCATTGATCGAGCCGACCTCGACCTCCACCACGAGGTCGAGCTGGCCGCTGACCGAAGACACCTTGCGCACCGCCGAAAAGCCGGCGAGCCGATCGAGCACGCCGATCGACGGCGTGCGCTTCAGCGTCACCAGCAGGAAGGCCTGGATCTGTCCATCGTCGAGCTGGCCGATATCGGCGCGGTAGCCCCTGATAATGCCCGCTTTTTCCAGCCGCGTGACACGCTCGGTCGTCGCACTGCGCGACAGCCCGATGCGCCCGGCAAGCGACTTCATGGGGATGCGTGCTTCCTTCGTGAGGATGCTGAGGATCGTCCGGTCGATGCTATCCGTGCCCTGCATGATGCCTCTCTCCGCTGCGCCGACAAGATGACGGTTATTATATACAGAGTGCCGGCACAACCGGCATAATGCCGGATGCACCAAAGCGCCGTCCATGCAAATCTTCGCCTCGAAAAGAGGATTGCCATGAACGACATGCTGAAGACGACCCCGGATTTTTCCCTCGACGCCGCAGCCGCCCTGCTCAAGCAGCATTATGGGCTTGCCGGCAGGCTCTCGCCGCTCGCCAGCGAGCGCGACCAGAATTTCAAGGTGGAAACATCGGAGGGGACCTTCATCCTGAAGATCGTCAACGCCGCCGAGCCGGCGGTGGAAAGCGATTTCCAGACGGCGCTGCTCGCCCATCTCGGCGTGCATGCCGGCGATCTGCCGGTGCCGCATATTCGCCCGACACTCTCGGGCGAAAGCCTGGCCACCACCACGAGCGCCCACGGCACGGCACACCGCGTCCGCCTCGTCAGCTGGGTCGAGGGCGAACCGCTCGCCGAAACGGGCCGCAGCGAGGCCGCGCTCGAATCCCTGGGGCACATGCTCGGCCGCTTCGACGCAGCCTTGAAGGGTTTCATGCATCCCGGCGCGCTGCGCGATCTCGACTGGGACATCCGCACCGCCGGGCGTTCGGCGGGCCGCCTTTCGCATGTCGCAGATGCCGAAGACCGCGCCCTCGTCGAACGCTTCCTGAAACGCTTCGCCACCGTCGCGCCGCGCCTTGCGACGCTGCGCGCTGCCGTCATCCACAATGACGCCAACGACTGGAATGTGCTGGTCGATGCCGCGAACCATGACCGGATTTCCGGCCTGATCGATTTCGGCGATGCGCTGCACACGCCCGTCATCGCGGAGGTGGCGATCGCCGCCGCCTATGCCGGCCTTGACCACGCCGATCCGATCGGCGCCGCCGCCGCAATCGCGCGCGGCTTCCATGCGGAGTACCCGCTGCTGGAAGAAGAAGTCGATCTGCTCTTCGACCTGATTGCGGCGCGCCTCGTCACCTCCGTCACCATGTCGGCCTCGCGCCGCGTCCACGCGGAGGACAATCCGTATCTTGCAATCAGCGAACGCCCGGCCTGGACGCTGCTGCGCAAGCTCGACCGCATGAACCCGCGCTTCGCCACCGCCATCCTGCGCAAGGCCTGCGGCTTCGAGGCCGTGCCCGGCGCCCGCGTGGTGGCCGAGTGGATCGAAAACAACCGCAAGTCACTCGCGCCCCTCCTCGAAAAGCCGGCCGCGACCTATCCGGCCGCGCTCGTGCCCTATGGCGATCCGACCCACCCGATGACCGTCAAGTCCGCCGCCGAACAGCCGGATGAAGCGCAAGCGATCTGGGACGCCTATTGCCGCGAGACCGGCGTTGAGCTCGGTATCGGTCCCTTCGCTGAAGAGCGCACGGTCTATGCGGGCGAGATGTTCGTCTCGCGCTTTATAGAGGGCGCGCGCCGCACGCATCACCTCGGCTTCGACCTCTTCATGGCCGCCGGCACCAAGCTCTTCGCGCCACTTGCCGCCACGGTCGTCAGCGTCGAGGTCGAAAAGGATCCGCTCGGCTATGGCTGCCTGATCGCGCTGCGCCACGAGCCGGAGGGTTGCCCGCCCTTCATCTCGCTCTGGGGCCACCTCGCCCATGAGGCTGTCCACCGCCTGAAGGCCGGCGACAAGCTGGAAGCTGGCGCGCTGGTCGGCGAAATGGGCGCACCGAAGGAAAACGGCGGCTGGGCGCCGCATCTCCACCTGCAGATCTCCACCGACACGACCCTGTCGGCCACTGAAATCCTCGGCGTCGGCGAGCCGCGTTACCTCGACGTCTGGGCAGAACTCTTCCCCAATGCCCGCACCTTCGCCGGTGTCGCCAGGGAATTCTTCGAGCGCCAGGGCCGCTCGCATGAGGAGATCGTCCAGAAGCGGCGCGAACTGCTGCTGCCGAACCTCTCCATCTCCTACGACAAGCCGATCAAGTTCGTGCGCGGCGAAGGCGTCTGGCTGATCGACGACAGTGGCCGGGCCTATCTCGACTGCTTCAACAATGTCTGCCACATCGGCCATGCGCATCCGGCCGTGGTGGAGGCGATGGCCAGGCAGGCCGCGACGCTCAACACCAACACGCGCTACCTGCACGACAACATCGTCGCCTATGCCGAGCGCCTGACGGCGACGCTGCCAAAGGAGCTGACGGTCGCCGGCTTCGTCAACAGCGGCTCGGAGGCCAACAGCCTGGCGCTGCGCATGATGCGCGCCCATACCGGCCGCGAAAACGCCATCACGCTCGACTGGTCCTATCACGGCACGACGCAGGAACTGATCGACATCAGCCCCTACAAGTTCCGCCGGAAGGGTGGCGAGGGACCGAAGCCGCATATCCATATCGCGGCCGTTCCGGACAGCTACCATGCCCCGGCGGACTGGCTGATCGAGGAGCATGGCAAGCGCTTTGCCGAAAGCGTCGCCGAACAGATCGCCGTCATGAAGGCCAAGGGCGACGGTCCGGGCTTCTTCATCGCCGAGTCCATCCCGAGCGTCGCCGGCCAGGTCTTCCTGCCGGAAGGGTATCTGAAGGAGGTCTACCGTCTGGTGCGCCAGGCGGGCGGGGTCTGCATCGCCGACGAGGTGCAGGTCGGTTTCGGCCGTGTCGGCAGCCATTGGTGGGCTTTCGAGACGCAGGACGTCGTGCCCGACATCGTCACCATGGGCAAGCCGATCGGCGACGGCCATCCGCTCGCCGCCGTCGTCACGACCCGCGAAGTGACCGACAGCTTCAACAACGGCATGGAATATTTCAATACCTTCGGCGGCAACCCGGTCTCCTGCGCCGTCGGCCTTGCGGTGCTCGACGTCATCGAGGGCCAGGACCTGCGCGGCAATGCGCTCACCGTCGGCAATTACCTGATGGACGCTTTCCGCGACATGCAGACGCGTTACCAGGCCATCGGCGACGTGCGCGGCCTTGGCCTCTTCCTCGGCATCGAACTCGTCACGGACCGCAAGACCAAAGCGCCCGCCACTGAGTTTGCCCGCGCCGTCTCCAACGGCGCGCGCCGCCGCGGCGTGCTGATGGGCACCGAAGGCCCGCATGACAACGTGCTGAAAATGCGCCCGCCGATGATCTTCTCCAAGCGCGACGCCGATCACCTCATCGCCGTGCTCGAGGAAACCTTCGCCGACATCGAAAAGACGCTCGGCTAAGGCCTGAAACACCACATTTTCAAACCTGTCAGCCGGGGGAGTTTTCTCCCGGCCGGGAAGACGCATGCCAAAAACCAATCAAGGAGGAGGACACCATGAAGACGACAATTCTGGCCCTTGCGGCCGCAGCTTTTGCCGCCGGCACGGCCCATGCCGGCACATTCGATGTCATCAAGGAGCGCGGCGAGGTGCGCTGCGGCGTCAGCCAGGGAGTGCTCGGCTTTTCCGTGCCGGACAAAAACGGCGTCTGGGGCGGTTTCGACGTCGATTTCTGCCGCGCGGTCGCTGCCGCCACCCTCGGCAATCCGGACAAGGTGGCCTATGTGCCGCTTTCCACCAAGGACCGCTTCACGGCGCTACAATCCGGTGAAGTCGACCTGCTCTCGCGCCAGACGACCTGGACCCTGTCGCGCGACACCGATCTCGGCATGAGCTTCGTCGGCGTCAACTACTATGACGGCCAGGCCTTCATGGTGAGCAAGGACGTCGGCGTGAAGAGCGTCAAGGAGATTTCCGGCGCCTCCGTCTGCACGGAAACCGGCACGACGACCGAGCAGAACATGGCCGACTATTTCAGCGCCAACAAGATCGAGTACCAGGTCATCGCCTTCGAAAAGCCGGACCAGACGATCCAGGCCTTCAACACCGGCCGCTGCGACGTCTATTCGACGGATGCTTCAGCGCTCTACGCCCAGCGCATGACACTGAACGACCCCGACCGCTTCGTGGTGCTGCCCGAGGCCATCTCCAAGGAACCGCTCGGCCCGGCTGTGCGCCAGGGCGACGACCAGTGGTTCAAGATCGTGCGCTGGACGCTTTTTGCGCTGATCGAGGCCGAGGAAATGGGCATCACCAAGGAAAATGCCGCCTCACTTCTCGAAAGCGGCAGCGTCGCGCAAAAACGCTTCCTCGGCATCGACAGCGAGGCCGGAAAGACATTGGGGCTCGATCCGAAATGGGCCTATCAGGCAATCACCTCCGTCGGCAATTACGGCGAGATCTTCGAGCGTCATCTCGGCAAGGACAGCCCGCTCAAGATCGACCGCGGCCTGAACCGCCTGTGGAACGACGGCGGCCTGATGTATTCGCCGCCGGCGCGGTAAGCCAAAACCATCGAAGATCGACGCCGCGGATATCCTCCGCGGCGTTTTTCGGTTAGGCAGCGAACCGCACGCGGTGTTTCGGCGCGATCTCGACAAGCTGGGAGGCCACCGGCGCTGTGAACACGTCCGGCGAGGTGCTGCCGTCGGAGACGAAGCGACGACCAGCAAACTGCGGCAGGTCGGCAAACCGATCCTGCTTTGCCGTCGGGTCGAGTGCTGCGGCCGGATCGGGAATGGCGGCGATCAGCCGGCGCGTATAGGGATGGGCAGGCGCTTCGAAGATCTCGCGCCAGCCGCCCTCCTCCACGACCTCGCCGAAATACATCACCAGAACCCGGTCGCTCATATGCTCGACGACGCTGAGATCGTGGCTGATCATCAGATAGGAGAGGCCAAGCTTCTCCTGGAGGTCGAGCAGCAGGTTGATGATCTGCGCGCGGATGGAGACGTCGAGCGCGGAGACCGGTTCATCCAAAAGCACGATTTCCGGCTCGAGGATCAGCGCGCGGGCAATGCCAATGCGCTGGCGTTGGCCGCCGGAGAATTCATGCGGATAACGGCTCGCCTGTTCCGGCGTCAGGCCGACATTCTTCAGCATCGCCTCGATACGGCCCTCGATTTCCGAGGCCGCGGTAACGCCATGCAGGCGCAGCGGCGCGGCAAGCGAGGTGCGCACCGACTGGCGCGGATTGAGCGAGGCATAGGGGTCCTGGAACACCATCTGCACCGCCTTCGCTCGCTGCATGCGGCCCGGCGCACCGGGGCCTGCCAGCGGCTGGCCACGATAGCGGATCGTGCCCTCGCTCGGCGCCTGAAGGCCGAGGATGGAGAGCGCCGTCGTGGACTTGCCGCAACCGGATTCACCGACGATCGACAGGCATTCGCCCTTGGCAAGCTCGAAACTGATGCCGTTGACGGCATGCAGCACGCGCTTGCCCGTGCCGAGCAGGCCCCCGCCGGAAATCGGGAAACGTACGTGGAGATCGTCCACCTGCAACAGAGGGGCGGTCATGGCTGACTTCCTTCCGGTCCGCGCGGCGCGATGAAGCGGGTTTCCGTCAGTTTCGAGCGATCGGCGATGATGCTGTCGATATCGACCAGCCGCTGGCGGCCGTGTTCGCTGCGGCTGCCGAGACGCGGCAGGGCACCGAGCAGGCCGCGCGTATAGTCATGCTTCGGATCGGCGAAGAGCGCCCGCGTCTCGTTCTCCTCGACGAGGCAGCCGGAATACATAACGCCGACACGCTGGCAGACGCTGGCGATGACGCCGAGATCATGGCTGATGAACAGCACCGCAGTACCGCGCGCCGCGCAGAGTTCCTTGATCAACCGCAGCACTTCCGCCTGCACGGTCACGTCGAGCGCGGTGGTCGGCTCGTCGGCGATCAGCAGGTCCGGATTGCAGGCGAGCGCCATGGCGATCATCACGCGCTGGCGTAGACCGCCCGACATCTGGTGCGGATAGTTTTTCGCTCGCCGGTCCGGGTTGGGTACGCGCACGTTACCGAGCGCATCGACGGCGAGCTTCTCCGCCTCGCCCCAGCTCTTGCCCTGATGCAGCACGAACATTTCGGCGATCTGCCGGCCGACGGTCGACAGCGGGTTGAGCGCCGTCATCGGCTCCTGGAAGATCATGGCGATGCGGTTGCCGCGCAGCCGCCGCATCTCGCGTTTCGGCAAGGCGAGCAGGTTCTGCCCCTTGAACAGGATCTCGCCGCCGGAAATGGCGAGCGGCTTCTTCAGGAGGCCCATAACGGCGAGCGACGTCACGGATTTGCCCGAGCCGGATTCGCCGACGAGACCGTAAGCTTCGCCCGGCATGATCTGGAAGGAGACGCCCTTGAGCAGCGGATGGTGGGTGGAGCGATTGACCGCTACGCCGAGGCGCAGGTCCCTGATGTCGAGAAGCGGCGCGGTCATGGCTTGCGCGTCCTCATATGCGGGTCGAGGCTGTCGCGCAGCCCGTCGCCGAGAAGGTTGAAGCCGAGCACCGAGAGGAAGATGGCAAGGCCGGGGAAGATCGCAACCCAAGGCGCGAGCTGTATAAGCTGGCGCGCATCCGTCAGCATCGAGCCCCAGCTCGGGAACGGCGGCTGGATGCCGAGGCCGAGGAAGGAAAGCGCTGCTTCCGAAAGAACCGCAGAGCCCATGCCGAGCGTCGCCATGACGAGGATCGGCCCCATCATGTTGGGCAGGATCTGCGTGAACATGATGCGCAGGTCGCCATAGCCCAGCGTCTGCGCCGCCTGCACGTAGCCCTGCGATTTCAGCGAGAGCGTCGAGGAACGGGCGATGCGGCAGGTCCAGCTCCAGTTGGTGAGGCCGAGCGCGATGAGCAGCGACGGCAGGCCGGGGCCCAGAACGGCCATGACGGCGAGTGCGAAGATCAGCGAGGGAATGGCGAGCATGACATTCGTCAGGCCGTTGACGAGATCGTCCCACCAGCCGCCCCAATAGCCGGCGGTCATGCCGAGCGTGATGCCGATCATCGAATTGATGACCTGCGAAACGATGCCGACGGTCAACGAGATCTGCGCGCCGTAGAGGATGCGCGTATAGACGTCGCGGCCCTGCGCGTCCGTGCCGAACCAGAAGGTGGCGTCGGGAGGCAGCTCGGAACTCATCAGGTCGGCATCGAGCACCGGGTCGAAGGGCGCGATCCAGGGGGCGAGGATACCGGCGAGGATCACCAGCACCGTCAGCCCGGCGCCGAGCCAGAAATTGAAACCGAAGCGCATCCCGTCACTCCTGCTTGATGCGCGGATCGATCGCGGCATAGATCAGATCGACGGCGGTGTTGATGAGGAGGAACCACAGCACGATGACGAGGATCGTGCCCTGCACAACGGGAATGTCGCGGATCGCCACGCTGTCGACGAGCAGCGAGCCGATGCCCGGCCAGGCGAAGAGCTTTTCGATGACGACGGCCTGGCCGATCAGCGAGCCGAACTGCAGGCCGACCGTGGTGACGATCAGCACCAGCGCATTGCGCGCCACATGCCAGCGCACGACTTTCATCTCGCTCATGCCCTTGGAGTGAGCCGTGCGGATGAAATCGGCGTTTAGGACATCGAGCACGCCGGCTCGTGTGGTGCGCGCGAGAAGGGCGAGCGGTGTCACGCCGAGTGTCACAGCAGGTAAGATGAGATTGCGGAACGAACCATCGCCGTAACCGAAACTGGGTAGCCAGTTCAGTTGCAGGGCGAAGAGATACATCATCAGAAGGCCGAGCCAGAACTGCGGCATGGAGAGGCCGGAGACCGCGCCGATCATCGTCACCGTATCGAGCACGGAGCCGGGTCTGAGCGCCGCCAGAAAACCGAGCGGCACACCGACGACCAGCGCGAAAACCATGGCGGCGATGGCCAGTTGCAGCGAGGCGCCCATGCGGTCGTTGATCAGGTCGATGACCGGCTGGCGGGTGCGGAAACTGGTGCCGAGATCGAATTGCGCAAGATCCGTGACATAGGTCACGAAGCGCTCCATCAGCGGCTTGTTGAGCCCGAATTCCTCGTTGAGGCGGGCGATCATCTGCGGGTCGGCGGCGCGCTTGCCATCGGCGAAGAGGCTGGCGGCGAAGGTGCCCGGCACGACGGAGAAGATGACGAAGATCAGCAGTGCCACCACGACGACCGTCGGGATGACCTGCAGGATGCGGCGCAGGGTGAAACGAAGCATTGACGGTTCCGTTTTGGCCGCCCTTACGGGCGTGATAACAGATGCGGGAGCGGCCGAAGCCGCCCCCGAACCCCTCAAGGCTTATTTGCGCGCGTCGGGCGCGTTTTCGTCAATCCAGATCTCGTCATAGGGCTGGACCGCCAGTTCGGTGGCATTCGGCACGAGGCCGTGGATCCAAGGCTGATAAGCCATGACCGCCTTATTGTAGTTGAAGAACCAGACCGGCGCGTCGTCCTGTACGATGTTGTTGGCTTGGCGCAGCAGATCGTTCTGCTTGGCGGGGTCACGTTCCTGCTGGGCCGCTTCATAGAGCTTGTCGAAGTCCGGGCTCGCATAGCTCGTATAGTTGCAGGCCGACTGCGCCGTCTTGGAATAGTAGCAGCGCAGCGCGTTCAGCGGATCGGGACCCGACAGGTTCGACCAGATGAAGGCCTGGAAATTGTTCGACGTCACGGCATCGCCAAGCGCCGAACTTTCGACCGGCTTCGGCTTCACGGTGATGCCGACCTTCTTCAGCATCGGCAGGATGGCTTCGACGATCGGGACACCCCAACTCTCGTTCGGGCTCGCTGTCACCTCGAATTCGAAGCCATCGGCATAACCGGCTTCCGCCAGCAGGGCCTTTGCCTTTTCCGGATCGAAGGCATAGGCCGCCTTGTCCTTGTCAAAGGCCGGCGAGGAAAGCGGCAGCCAGCCGGAGGCCGGATAGGCCTTGTTCTTGACGAGGCGTTCGATGATCAGCGGCGCGTTGATCGCGTGGTTGATCGCCTGGCGGACACGCTTGTCCTTGAAGGGCTCGAAGGCCGGGTTGAAGCCGATGTTGCGGGTATAGACCTCGGCGACTTCGAGCAGGTGGTCCTTCAGGCCCTCTTCACCCTGATAGGCCTGGTATTGCGTGGGGCCGAGGATCGAGACGTCGATTTCCTTGTTGCGGAAGGCGACGTCGCGGGCAGCATCTTCGGCCATCAGAACGATGTTGATGCGGTCGAGATAGGGCTTGCCCTCCTCGTAATACTTGTCGAACTTCTCGACCACCACCTGCGAGCCCGGCACATGCTCCTTGAAGACGAAGGCGCCGAGGCCGACCGGGTTCTTCGCAAACGTCGATTCGTCTTCAACATTCGACGGATAGATCACGGTCGTGTTCTGCATCAGCGGGAAGCCGGGATTGATCGGGCCGGTATAGGTGATCTCCAGCGTGTTGTCGTCGACCTTCTTCAGGCCGGAAATCTCCTCCGCCTTGCCGGCGATGAACTCTTCCGCACCCTTGATGACGGCGATGAAGCTGGCGCCCGGAAAGGCGTTCTTCGGATTGGCGATGCGCTTGTAGCTGTAGATGATGTCATCTGCCGTCAGCGGCTTGCCATTGTGGAACACGGCGTTCTTGCGCAGGTGATAGGTGTGCGTCAGGCCGTCCTCGGAGACATCTTCGGAATCGGCCAGTTCAAGCACCGGCTTGTTCTCGATGGAGTTCCAGCTGTAGAGGCCGCGATGGATGGCCTGCGTGATGAACTCTTCCTGCGTATTGGGGCTCGCCTGCACGTCGAGCGTGGCGAAGCTCGAGCCATAGGGCGCAGTGAAGACGAGCGTTCCGCCGGAACGTTCGCCGGCGGCCAGCGCCCCGGTTGCGACGCTAAGGCTCAGCATGGCGGCGAGTGTCAGTTTTTTCAGCATTTCGTCCTCCCTCTCGTGCCGTTTTCGGCATCGTTTCGATGATTCAGTCTGACAAGACCCTACCGCGCATCATGCACGACGCGGCCTGCAAGCAGGGTCAGCAGGCAGCGTGTGCCTGAGAGAATGGTATCGGTCGGGGCCTCCAAGAGGTCGTTGTCGAAGACAGCGATGTCGGCCCACTGGCCGGGCACCAGCCTGCCCTTCACGCCCTCGGCCTTCTGCGACCAGGCGCCGAATTCCGTATAGGCCTGCAGCGCCTCCTCGCGCGTCAGCCTTTCGGTCTCGTCCATGACAGTGCCCTTCCCGGTCTTGCGCGTGATCATGGCGTGCAGATTCGGGAAGGGATCGGGCGAGCAGACCGGCGCATCCGAGCCGGTCGAGGGCTTCAGGCCCATGCGCATCCAAGAGCCGATCTGGTAGGACGGCTTGCCGCGCGCCTCGCCCAGCACGGAAATGTAACTGTCGCCGAAATCGTGGATGAAGGCCATCTGCGGCGCGGGCAGGATGCCGGCGGCTTTCATGCGCGCGTCCTGTTCGGCCGTCGAGAAGCCGCAGTGCTCGACACGATGGCGGCGGTCCGGATCGGGCGTGGCGGCAAGCGCCTTTTCATAGGCGGTGATCAGCTGCTCGATCGCACCGTCACCGATGGCGTGGCAGGCCATCTGGTAGCCGCGGTCGTGGAAGGATTTGACGAGCGCCTCGACCTCCGGGGTCGGCAGCATCTGCACGCCGATATTGTCGGGCTCGCCCTGATAGGGTTTCGTCATCCAGGCGGTGCGTCCGCCGGCTGAACCGTCGAGGAAGATCTTGACCGCCCCGACGCGCAGCATGTCGTCGCCGGCGCCGGAGATCAGGCCGGCGCGCCAGCAATCCTCGACGATGGAAATGCCGGGATCGCCGAGCAGCGTCAGCCAGACGCGCACCGGCAGGCGACCGGAAATCTTGGCCATTTCATAGGCCTGGATCTCGGCAAAGCCGGAGAGCTGGCCGACCGCCGCATCCATGCAGCTGGTGATGCCGAGCGAGTTGAGGTAGCGCCCGCCGCGCTCGATACCGTCGATCAGTTCCTCCGTCGTCACCTCGGGCATGGCGGCCTTGACGAGGTTGAT
>CBFGOD010000042.1:0-15839 GCA_965650295.1 uncultured Shinella sp.
GGGAGCTTTTCGTGAGGCCGTTCAGGGCGAGCGATGCATTGTCGATCGACTTGTCGACCTGGAAGTGCATGGTATCCGGCTTGCGCCAGTTACCACCCCACGTGAGGCCATTCTTCTGGGCGAGGTCGTTGATGTTGGACGGTAGGTCCGTCTTGAACGTATGGCTCCAAGGGTTGGCACGCGGATTGATATCGATCGCTTCGCCGAAAGCGTGCCTGGACAGATTTCCCGTGCCGGCGACATTGCGATAGCTGTAACCGCCTTCGCCGAGTGAGCTAACATTGTAGCCGGCCGCCTTCAGGTCATTGAGCAGCCCTTGGAACCGAGGGGCATATTCGGACGAGACTTTCGCGGTGAGCCCGCTGCCGGCGACGACTTCAGAAAGCGGAATGCCGGTCTTGGTCGTCCCGGCGGCCTTCAGGAGGTTGCCGACCTGCCCGTTGTCGTTTGCGGCCGGGTTCAGGAGCGACGGCAAGCCGCCGACACCACCGTTGATCATGACTGTGCCCGCCGTGACGGTCATGGCGCCGACGTTCTGGCCGAGCGCCTGGCTGACAAGAGCGCCGGGGTCCGCGCTTGTGCCGCCCATGAGACGCTTCATGATCCCACCGAGACCGCCGACGTCGGAAAGCGTCGCGTGGTCGGTACCGAGGAGCGCATTCTTCAGCGGGTTGGCGCCGCCGAGTTCCAGAAGTGTCTTGCTGAAATCCTTGCCGATCGTCTCCAGGAGATCGTCGAAGTCACCTTCGGAGGCGGCATCAAAGATCGTGTCGATCGCGTTCTCACCGGCGCCGCGCACCTTGTCCCAAGCATCGGCCTGCCGCTCGATCTGGCGGTTGAGCGTCGCGGCCGCGTCAGCATTGGCGCGCATGGCCTGGGCGATTGCGCTTTGGGCGTCGAGACCGCGCCTGCGGATTTCCTGTTCCACTTCGAGTCGAGCGATCGCACGGCCGCGCACCGCGTCGTTCTGGCCGATCAGCGCTTGTTCAAGGCGCAACTGCTCTAGCTTTTCCCCTTGCCCCCGCACGAACTGCTGTGCAGAAGCGAGCTTTTCCTGCTCGGCGAGGCCTGCATATGCGGCCTTCAGGTTCGAAACGACCTCTTCAAGCTGGCTTTTAGCCTCGCCTTCAGCCAGCGCCGCAGCCGCGATCAGGGGCCGAAGCGTTGCCTCCTCCTGGAGCAAACGGTTCGCGTCGGCCGACGTGAGGGCCCCGCTTGCCACGAGGCTGTTCAGACGCGTCCGGCTCTCCAGCTCGACCTGCATGTCCGACGCCTGGGTTCGGCCCGACGCGATCGTTTCCTGAATGATGCGGTTGCGCGCCCGATTGGCTTCGGCGGCGAGCTTTTCGCTGGCCACCTCTCTGTCGGACATTTCGATGCGCACGCGGCGAGCCTCAAGATCCGCGCGCAAAATGGGGTTGCGCTCGTTCTGGATCTGAATGTCGAGCCGGTCGAGTTCACTCAGCCGGGCTTGCTCGTTGGACAGGGCCTCGAGCACGCGGCGCTTGGCTTCCAGCGCCGATGCATCCCGCGTGGCCAATGCAGGGTCGCGGTTCGGCAGCGACTGCCCGTCTTCAAGCGTGCGGATATCGTTTTGCAGGGCTTCGACACGCAAACGGCGATCGTTCGCGCCTGAGGCGTCGGCGATGGAGCGAACGCGCTGGCTCCGCAGGATGTTCTCGGCGTCCTGCTTGCGCTTGGCATCTGCCTCGTCCCGCGTCTTCTTTTCCGCTTCGAGCCGTGCGAGATCGCCGTTGGCGCTATCGGCGAGGAATGGCAGATTGCGAAGGACGATATCGCCATTGATGCTCTGCGCTCGCAAGCGAGCAAGCGCCAACTGATCGTCAAGCGATGGTGCGCTAAGCCCGGCTTCGATCGCGCCGCCGATTGCGTCTGCGGCGTCACTTGCCCGTCTGGCGACGTCATCCCAGATGCGACCCCACGCCGTTGTCGCCTCGGCAGCGCTTGCCAGCCGGTCCGGCAGGGCATCGAGCAGCAACGCCTGGGCTTCCGACTGGCGGTTCTGGCGCGCTAGGTTCGTTGCCTGCCGTGCCGTGGCGGCATCGATGAGGCCATATTGCTGATAGAGCGTCTGCGCGGCCTTTGCCGGATCCGCGAACATGTCGGCGAGCGTCTGCCCGGCCTCGTCGGTGCTGATGCCGAGCGTCGCGGCAAAATTCTTTGAAAGCCCGATGAGCGCTTCGAAGTTCTCGGAGCCAATCCGGCCCGTGCGCAGGAACTGCGCTTCCATCGAGCGCGCGGACGCAACCGATATGCCTGCAGCCGATGCTCCGTTCTGGGCGGCTCGCTCCATTTCGGATGCGGTACCGGCCACGGCCCGACCAAGGCCGGCCGCCGCCGTCTCGACTTCTTTCGTTGACTTGAGGTAGCCGTTCCACGCGATAAGGCTGGTCCCCACGACGGCGGTCAGACCCGCGATGCCCAGCGTTAGCGGCGTTGCGAGCTTGGCGGCGCCGGAAGCGATGGTCCCGAAATCCTTGACAGCCGCGTTCATGCCGCCCTGGCCGGCATAGAGCTGGATGATCTGGGGAAGCTGCTGCATCGCGACCATGGGCAACGGCATGCCGAGCGCGCTGGACTGCCCGATATCGAAAATCTGGTAGCCGAGGTTCTGGACGCGGAAGCGGTCACCGCTGCTGCCTGTCTCCCGGCCCTTCAGCGCCGCAACCATCGCGAGGGCGGCTTGACGGTGGCGCTGGATCGCAGCCGTGGCAACGTCCTGGTCGATTGCGCCGGCGCGAAGATCTTTGCGGATCTCGGCCAGCTTCTCGCGGTAGGACGTCAGGACGGCAAAACGCGGATCATGGCGGGCGCGAGTGGCATCGCGTTGATCGAAGAAAGCGGCAATATCGGCTTCGCGATCGCGGGTTACCGTGCGACGGGCGACCGCGCCTTCAGCGGCAGCTTTACGGGCCGCGCCGAGGCGATCGGCGTTGTTGACGAGCGCATTGTAGGCGTTGGTCTCCTGCAGGCGCGCATTGATCGCTGCGGTGGCGCTGATCGCGCCAAATCGCTCCGCTTCCGCGATCTCGGCCAGCTTCTGCTTGTACCGCTGCTGCGCGTCGAAGAGCGGATCGAACTTTGCCTGGAGCTGATCCAGCCGGCGGCCGTAGGCTTCGATGTCAGCGCCTCGATCGGGCACGATCGTCACGCTCTGCACGGCGCCCTCGGCCGCGGCCTTTCGGGCCGCTGCAAGTCGATCGAGATTGTGGACCAGGGCGTTGTAGGAATTGCTCTCGCGAAGGCGTGCGTCGATTGCGGCCGATGCGCTGATCGCGCCGTAGCGTTCGGCCTCGGCGATCTCCCCCAGCTTTTGCTGGTATCGCTGCTGCGCGGCAAACAGTGGGTCAAACTTCGCCTGCAACTGGTCGAGCTTTTGCCCGTACGCATCGATGTCGGCCATGCGACCGTTACGATTTGCGGCGGGGGCGCTGATGCCGGCGAAGGCATTGATCAAGCGCTCCATGCTCGGGATTGCCGCGTCAGCCGATGCGCCAATGCCGGCGATCGTGCGATGTGCCGAAGACGCGCCGAGTTCTGCCGCCCTGGCAAGATCTCGGGAAGCATTCGCCGCGCGCTCGGCGGCTTGCGCCTGAGCGTCAAAGGCCGGCGCCGACTTCGCGGCTTCGTCGGAGACCCCCTGGAGGCCGGCACGGGCCTCGCGGATCGAGCGCTTGACGTCCTCATCGTTGGACGTCATCACCATGGCAAACTTGGGAAGATTACTGTTCACGATCGACCTCCCCAAACACGGCAAGCGCCGCGTCTTCCATGGCGATCAGGTCTTCGAAGACATGATCAGGCGACTTGAAGCGGCGTAAAACCACGTCTGCAGCGTTGAAATCGATCCCGAGCCAGATGATGCGGGCGAGGCCAGCGACGGCACGCCATTGGGTTTCGAGGGCGCGGAAGGCGCGCAGGCTTTCCCAGTTCTCCTTCCACACCTCGAAAACCTCACCGTCTGCTGTTTCAGTTTCTTCCAAGGGCACTTGGTGCCCCATCAGCGCGAACTCCGATGCAACACCGGTGTCCACCGTCGCGGGCGCGCGATCGTCGACGCGGCCGACCCGGTTCAGTGCCCAGGCGCGGGCGGCGTCGGTGAGTTTCCCACGCGCGCCTCGATGCCGTTGAGGCTGTCGGTGTAGGCGTTGTAGACACCCATTCGGAACCACGGAAACTCCAGTGCCTGGAGGAAACTCGCTTCCGAAAACGGGATCGGGTTCTTGTCCTGGTCCTCGATCTCGTCCCAGTTCTTCACGACGGCGAGGAGCTGCTGGTGCTCGTGGTCGGCCTGGGCGCGGGCGGTCTTCAGCTTGGCGTAGGCTTCCGCCGCTTTCACCGCCTCTTCGCGCGGTTGCGGTTCGAACAGCACCTTGAGTTCGTGCTCGACCATCTTTCCGGGTGTGTGTTCGTCCGGCATGCGCACGATGACCGGCCACCAGTAGCGGTAGGTTTCGACAAGCTTGAATTTCATGGGTTTCTCCGAGCGTTTGAAAGGGGTGTGAAGGCGCCTTAAAGCGCCTTCAACGGATGGTGAGCTTCAGCTCGTCGAGGCCGTCTGTCGGGCAGATCGAGAGCGGAAGGGAATAGTTCAGGATGTTGTTGGTCTGCCCTTGCGTGACGCGGCCGATCTCGACGGCCGGCGCCGTGACCTCGACGATGTTGCCGGCGGTCTTGCCGTGAACGAGCGACAAGGCCCCACGCTCGCGGCTGATCGCGCGGGCAAACCAGTCGATCGTGGCGAGTGATTTTGCCTCGACAACCGCCGTGCCGGTGCTGCTGCGGTCGGAAATCAGCACGCGTTCATCGCCGATGAGGAAGCGCGGCGTCAGCACATTGCCGAAGTCGATCGACAGGCTCTCGGCGATCGAGGGCCATGCATGAAGCGACATGACGGTGTTGGCCTTCGATACCGTCAGAGGCGTCTGCCAATCATCCATCGTTACGGCCGGCATGCTGACCACGTCGGAAATGGTGCCGAACAGGCCGACATAGGTCACGCGGAAACGCGGGATCGCCAAGGGAGCAAAGTTGAGTGTGATGTTGGCCTGGCCGCCGAGCAGAATGTGACGGACCTTGTCCATCACGAAGTAGATCGAGCCGCTTTCCACCTCGTCGTCGATGAATTCGTATTCGACCGACGTCGCGGCCGTAATCGTCTCAGTCATGCCGGCGACGCGCAAAATCGAGCCGTAAGCCGGCGGCGTGCCGGCGGCGCCCGAACCGGCGATCTCGATATCGAATTCCAGCCGACCATAGATGCCGGCGAGGATAATGCCCTGGTTGCCGAGGTATGGGAGCAGAAGATCTCGGGCGACCTCCTGACCTTCCATCGGCGTGAAGGTCACATTCGTGCCGACGAGGGCGTTCGCGGCCACGGGCGTCGCGTCGACGCCATAGGTAGCCTCGATCTTGTGGAGAATGGCGAGCTTGCGCCAGCGGCGGGTTGCCATGTTTACTTACCTTTCCCGCCCGAGGGCGTCTTGGTCTGGGGCTCGGGCACCGGTTCCTCGGCCGGCGGCGCCGGCTTTGCCTTTGCCTCGTCGATCTCCGCGCGCTTCACCACGCCCGTTTCGGTGTCGCGGACATAGCGCCCGCCTGTTGTGGCTCGTTTCACTGGTTTCCCTCCTGAAGGAACGAGGTGCCGAAGGTTTCCTGCCACCACACGACGCCGGATCTGGCTTTCACCAGTTCGCCCTCGATGTGCTCGAGCGGGTCACATTCATCGATTTCAAAACCGACGAGGCGTGCGCGCACCCATCCTTTGAGGCTCTCCAGCTCGTCAGCGGCCGGATCACCCAGGGGCGAGGCAAGGTTTTCGAAGATCAGCACAACGCCGATATCGGCCGCCGTCGTCTGAAGCACGCCGCCGGTGGCGCGCTGATTGCCCGACGAGGCGTCGCGGAGCGGAATGACAAACGCGGCCGGCATGGCGGTCGGACGGTCCTTGACCGCCGCGAGCGAGACAGCGCCTTCCACCAGGGCGAAGGGCGTACCCGCCGCATCGCGGAGCTGCGCCTGAATTTCGGCGATCATTGAAGACCTCCTTCCGTGCGGTAGTGGTCCTCGACGATCGCGAGGATCTCGCGCCGATCGGCGTCATCGAGCCCGAGATACGGGCGCGCCGGGATCGTCACTTTGTGAGCGGGGACGGTGACGTCTCGCGAGAAGTTGGCGCGGCGCTTTGCCCGGAACTTCGGATCGAAGGTGTCGGTCTTTGCATCGTAGTTTTGGTGGATCGTCTGCTGGCGCTCGGGCCGATCGATCTCGCCGCCGAGGTGCTGGATTGCCGCGTAGACAACGTTGGAGCCCCACGCAATCTCATGATCATCTACGGCATAGGTGATGCTCTGCTCGAGGCGGCGCGTAACCCGCAAAATGTTTTCGTAGCCTCGACGGCCCTTGCCGATCCGCCGGTTTGCCGTACGCGGCGAAAGGCGCTGCCACGGCGCGCCATCCGGGCCGGCCTGGCGCTCGAAACGGCGCTGGGTCGATGTGACGAGATAGGCGCCGATCGCGTTCTCGGCCTGGGCACGGTTGTCCGTTGCTGCATCGAGCCGCTCAAGCGCGGCCATGACAGGCTCGTCTGAAATGGTGATGCGGATACCCTTGTCGGCCATCAGAGATGCCTCAGGGTATCGCGGGTGAAGACCCGGTTCGGCGCGACTGCCTTTACCGAGCCGTCGCCGGCCTGAGGCTGCGCGACGCCTTCCGCTTCAAGCGTCACAAGACCCTTCGAAACATTGAGCAGCCAGGTCTCGGCCTCTTTGAAGCCGCGCGAGACTGCATCGTCCTTTTCGGCGGCCTTGCCGTGCAGATAGTAGCGAGCGATATCGCAAGCATACTTCAAAAGGATAGGCGGGACGGTCGAAAGTGGCAGGCGGTAGAGCTTCGCCACATAGCTGTCGATGAGGGCGGTCGCGTCCGTGAGCGCCCGGTCGACCGGAACGACGTCGATCGTCGACGCCGGCCGGTTGATCTTGTCCGTGAGCTGGATCAGCTCCTGCGAGCCGAAACGGTCTACCAGATCCTGTTGCGTGGCATATGGCATCACACCAGCTCGACGGTGAGGACGGGCTCGCCCAGGAAGGTCTCGACCTGTTCCGGCGATAGATCCGCGAGCGGATACTCGCGCTGTGTGATGGAGTGGACGAGGCCGGCGCGGCGGAAGCCGTCCCGCGCGGACGTGATCCTCACCAGAGGGGACCTTCCACGACCGTGAGCAGCTTCAAATGCCGACAGTGCGGACGCCGTCAGCGGATACCTGTCGCCGAACTCGGGCGACGGGGCGCCAGCGGAAACCGACGAGCCTTCCGCCATTACCGTAGCATCGGCCGCAACACGTTCGGCGACCTGAGAGCGAAGCAGCAGGATCTCCGCGACCAGATCATCCATGAACTGTATCGGGTCCTCGGCCGGTGCCCAGTCCTGCAGCGCGCCGGCGGTATGCGCGGCGACCGCCTCTGCAATCGCCGTGCTTTGAGCGGCCATCTCGACAAGATGTGCGAAGTCTGAAGAGCCGGTCAGCTCCAGCGCGGCGGCGAGGTCGGCCGGCGAGACCGATGCAGTCTCGCCGGCCTGGTCATGCGCGGCGGCTTTGCCGTCAGCGCTCTCGGTATTGGTCCCGCCGGGAACGCTCGAACCCGGCGGGGTAGCTCCTGCGTCGATGATGACAGCAGCAGCGTTGCTCTCCGTATTTCCCGAGGCATTGGTCTCCTCGGTACCGGCCGGAGCATTGGAACGGTTCTTTGCGGTTTTGGGTGACGACATGAGCAGCGTCCTTTTCGGGATTTGCGACGGGGATCGTGGCCGATCCGCTTCGAAAAGCCCGCCCGGCTTGCACCGGGCGGTAGGCGTGGGAGGAGGAGAAATCAGGCCAGCCAGGGGCAGACGAGGATTTCGGCGGTTTTGTACCACTCGTTAGTGCCGCCGCCGGCCACGGTGTCGTTCTCGATCAGACGACGTGCGGCGCCTTCAAGCGTCGGAGGAACGACGAGCAGCTTGGGCTGGATTGCCAGCGGGCGGCCAAAGTCGCCCTTCATCGTCGAAAGCCCGACGCGGGCGGCTTCGTAATGCGCGGCGTCCAGGGCCTGCTTCGAGCCCCAGGCCATCTGCCAGAAGCCGTAACCGACGTTGCCGCGACCATCGAGACCGTAGCGCAGTTTCTTCTTTGTGAAGACGGACTCGTCGGTTTCGCCGTCCATGCGGACGAGGTTGGTAAACTTCTTGCGCTCCTGGAAGATGATCGGCTTCAACGGCCGAGTGGTGTCCAGGAGGAACCAAGGCGTGCCAGCGCCGCCGTCCGTGTTGGCAACTGCTACCTCCTTGCCAGCGGCGTTCAGAACCGGATGATCCGTGTCGAAGAAGTTCTGTCCGTCGTAGCAGGCGTTGACGAAGCCGGCCTGCAGCTGCGGCCAGATCAGCGTGTCGGGGAACGTTACCGCCGTATGGCCGAGCTGCTGGAACATCGGCGTGTAGATGCCGAGGTTGTCATCGTCGAAGTCATTGCGATCGACGCCGATCGTGTTTTCGTAGTCCTTGTTGACGATCGTATAGCCGTGCTTGGCGAGACCGTTCACGACACGGTCGCCGATCCATTCGCGGAAGCCGGGAAACTCGCCAAGCCATCCGTACTCCGTGGTTTTCGTCGAGGACGGCACGGTGGTGGCTACGGCGCCATACATGCTGCTGGCCGCAGCCATGCCGGCCTTGAAGGCGGCATTAAACCCAATGTTCGCCGCTCGTAGGGTCTGTGCGTTAAATTCCATGGGTCACCTTCAGGAGAACTTGACCCAGACGCCGTCGGCGTCCACGTCGAACACTTTGCCAGCGACCGACCGGGTGTTGGTTGCTGAGGTTTTGGCGACCGTCTGGTCATCGACGCCGTAGCAATCGGACCCGATATCGGCCTTCGTGATGGCATCGCCCGCCGTCGAGTTGTCGAAGCGGAAGATGCCGGCGTAGATTTCAACCGACTTTGCGCCGGCGGCTCCGCCCGTATTATCGACACGCCGCTCGACGCGGCCGGCGCCCTTCAGGTTGAGAGCCGTCGACATGGGTACCGCCTGGCCGGATGCGTTGACGGCGCCCATGGCGCCCGCAAACAGCACCGCGCTAGCCGCAGCGGGAAAGACCCGAAGGTCGCCGGACCGCTCCGGCGTTCTGCGATCACCTGCCAGCGCCGTCATACCGCACCCCCTTTCAGGCCTTCGGCCATCTGCGCTTCCGTCAGACCCATCTGGCGCATGACGGCGATCGAGGCGTCATCGAGCTGCGCGGCGCCGTTGCCCGGATCCTTCGCGGTGGCGGTGCGCTGCATGGCGGTGAGCACCGGCGCCTTGCCGACGAACTCCGCGAACTTGGCTGGGTCGGCGCGGTGGACGGAAAGACCCCAGTCCTTGAGCGCCGGGGCAAGCTTGCCGTCGCGGATAGCGTCCTCAACGGCCTCGGTCGCCTTGTCCTCGCCGATCTGCTTGGCCAGCGAGTTGAGCTGGTCCTGCATCGCGGAGACTTGGGCGAACGGCACGTACTTCGTCGGATCGACGGCGGCCGACTGGGCGGAGCTGATCGACGAAACGATCTCGTCAACGCTGGCCGTTTCCGGCTTACCGACAGCGACCGCAATCTTCTTGCGATCGGCAAATGCGGACTGGACGGCCGTCAGAATAGCATCCGACTTGGCGTCCTTGGTGAGACCGGCGGCGACGGCAATTGCCGTCGAGCTGGTGAGATACGAGTTGATGGCGACGAGCACATCATCCTCGCTTGCACCTTCGGCCAGGCCGAGGGCGGCGAGCACTCTTTTCATGGGTTCCTCTTGGGCTTTCTGAAAGATCGAGTGAGCGGAGACTTCCGACATCACGAGGTTGGGCGCGTTGGTGAGCGCCGCATTCTGAAGGGCGAAGATCTTGCCGTCTTTGCCGTGGAAATAGACCGGGGAAATGTACCGATACTCTTTCGCCCGGATGGCCTGGGCGGCTGCGGCGGTCCATTCGACGCGCCCGTAAAGGCCATCGGCGCGGGGATCGATTTCCTTGACCCATCCGGCGGCCGGAGCGGGCTTGCCGTTCTCGAGCGCGTTGCGGGTCTGATGTTCATAGTCGACGACGATATCGGTGGCGCCATGATAGGTGCGGGTGGTATCCGCAATCCGCTTCAGGCTCTGAGCGTCACCGGCATGGTAGGGGCCGCGACCGTCACGGCCGCTGAAGGTGCCGGCGGGGATCAACTGGATCCAGACGCCATCGGCGGCGTCGGCCGAAAGTTCGGTGACGTGCGCCGACAGAACTGCGGAAGCGAGGAAGGCGAGAGCGTTTTTCATGACCGCCATCTAACGGCGGTAGTGCTCGGCGGTCAGAAGTGCGAAACTGCACTTCGGTCTCGGGGATCTGCCCGATTGCGCGTAGACAACACTTAGCGGCGCACCTTGGATCCGGCAACGGGCAACAGCATCAAAATTGAAGCCGTTTTGAAGGCCGTGGGCGCGATTTGCCGCTTCGGACGGCCGAACGCTCGTCTGATGCGCCCACGGCGCTCTGTGGCCCCGATTTGAAGATCACGCCGCAAGGTGCTATTGATAGCTGGTGCGCGTGACACGGTGACATTCTCGCGGCCGTAGGACCATCTCCGGATGGGACCGTCATGTAGGGTTCCTGCGAGGCCCTACCGCGCACATCACTCTCCCCGCCGATCGAAGACAATGCGGACACCAGGACGCATGAGGAGAGCCTGTATCCTTTCCTCGCTCGTGAACCGATAACTGGTAACGAACGCGGCCTTACGGCTCTTGGTCGACTTAAGGACCGCGTGAAGCCATCGCCCGTTCGCCAATCTGATCAGCACGGCCGAAAGAGGGCCATCCGCGAGCGCTACAAGGGCTTTGGCGGGGAAGGTCGGAAGGAGCCGATAATCCTCCACCGTCATCTCGGGATGGCGCCGGATCTGCTTCTCCATGGTCTCTGCCGACAGGAGCGCTACGCGCGCATCGATACCGAGTGCCGAAGCCAGCGCAGGCGATATCGGCATCACCGGCATGG
Source organism: uncultured Shinella sp. (assembly GCA_965650295.1). Lineage (GTDB taxonomy): Bacteria > Pseudomonadota > Alphaproteobacteria > Rhizobiales > Rhizobiaceae > Shinella. Next base: position 11,058 of record CBFGOD010000042.1, read on the forward strand.
AGCCCTCGGGCTTGCGCACGAAGCGCTCGAACGCGCTGCTCGCGACGCGCTCTTCGACGGCGGCGGTGACCATCTCGGGTGGCGCGTCGGCGATCTTCTCCGCAACCGCCTTGTTGACGCGGGCCTCATAACCGACGCGGCCGGGGTTGTAGGCCCAGCCGGGGTCGATGCCGTCAGGCACCTTGACCACTTCGCCGGTGCGGTTGTTCACGAAGTTTCGGAACGTATCCTGCGGTGGCTCGAATTGGAGTTTTTCACCGTCTGCCAGCAAGCGGTCGATATCGCGTTGGGAAAGGCTCTGCAGCGTGCAGCGGCAGTTCCAGCCGCAAGGCGGCGCCCACATCTCCCAATACGGATGGTCGATCGGCAGCACGAGGTTGTGCCGAGCGCGGTGGGCAGGACGCGTGCGATCGTCGAGGAGGGCCACATACCGGAGAAACGGACGGCTGGCACGGTTACGCTCGAAACCTGCCCAGTGACCAGCGGCATAGGAGACCCGCATATTGGCGTCGAAAATCGTTTGAAGCCGGCGCGCGCTTCCGAGCTGGGCGGGGCGGGTTTCGCCGCTGGCGGGATCTTCCACCAGTTTTTTGCCCCACCAGCCTTTCGCCTCAAGCGTCGGGCGGAGTGACCGGGCGAAATCCGCCGGTGTGCGCCCCTCCTTCAAAGCCCGTTCGAAGGCATCGGAAATGTCCTTCAGGATGTCGAACCCGGCCGACTTGGCGACAGTGAAGGAGCTGGCGTGCTCCTCCTGCCAGAAGTCTTGCCAAGAGAATGTCTCCCTGAGGTTGCCTTTGCGGGCCTCGAAAGCGGCGATGGCATCGACTGGTGGAAGCGGCTTCAGCTCGATCGGCAAGGCTATGCCTCATCCGAAAGTGCATCACCGCCAATGCCGGCAAGGCGTGCAGAGAAGGCGGCGCGCGCCAGCATGTCAGTCAGAGCGCTGACGTCCATGTTGCTGTACCGATCGGCGAGGATCGCTCGCACCTCCTCCATCGTGGACGCGGCGGCGATCTTCTCCTCTAGACCGCCGACGATCGGTTCAACCATCTCGGCCCATCCATCATCGCCAAGGATCGACGCGATTGACGTGTCGATCGCGTCGATCGGTTTGGCGGGCACTTCCGCCCTTTGCGCGGAAGCCCTGCCGGGCATCGCTGGCGGTGCGGCGGGCTTCGGTTGGCCGGACGGGGCCTCCTGCTTGCCGCGCGGTACCAGCAGCTCCTCGTCTTGGTCCGGATCCGGCACACCAATCTTGTCACGCACAGTGGACATGCCGACCTTGCCGCCCAGGCTGACGAAGGTTTCGATATTCTTCATCCACTTCTCAAGATCGACCTGCTCGGGGCGTCCGATCCTGATCTTCGGGTAAGCCTTCTGCGGCCCCTTGTTCAGATCGATGTAGGCGCGCACCAGGTCGCGCATAAGTGTGGCAGCGGCCTGTTTCGCGTCGGAGCGCTCGATGTCGTCCCTGACGCCGTCGTGGACCTTAGCCTGGGCGTAGCCGCCCGCCGTCATATCCGTCGTGCCAGTTTGCCCGAGCACGACCTTGGAGGTTTGGCGGTCCAGCCAATCGGACCGCTTCTCGTAGAGTTCATGAGAGCCGGCGATATCGGCCTTGATGAACTCGACCGTCATGGACTGCGGGATTGTCGCGGCGTAGTCGACGCCGATATTGGCAACCGCCTGCAGGAGGATTTCCTTGTCAGCGTCGGTTGCGCCTTCGCCCCATTTGCCGAGGCGCAGCGGCTGGCCGTAGGCCTCGCAGAAGATCGCCCAGTCCTTCGTGGTGAAGGCCTTGAACAGATAGTTCCAGCAGACGGCGCGGGCGATGCCGCCACGGATCGGCAGACCCGACTTGGCCTTCGCCTGGTGGAAAACCCATTTGTACGGGGCAAGTGGCTGGTCGCCGCCGGGGTCACGAAGCAAGGGCGTCTCGCCATCCACGTCGTCGAAGCGGAACCAGCGCGGGTCGCGCCATTTCAGCTCCTTCGGCTCCCACTGGCTTTCTGAGGTCTCCCAGATGATTTCGGTCGCGGAGAAGCCCTTGCCGATCGCGTCGAGGATGTCGATCAACTCGGTCTCGAAGGCGTCGCGCTCGAAGAAGGCGCGAACCATGTCCGCGTTCTCCACGTCCTCGGGCTTGTCGCTGGCCGCCTCAACAGTGATGTCCAGTCCGGCGACCTGCCGCTTTCGGGTGCCGAGCACGCCGGCATAGTGCAGATCGCGTTCCTCCATGTCCTCGGCGAGGGCAAGGTAGGCTTCCGGATCGCCGTTGGCGCTGGAGCGAAGCAGGCGGGCGAGCTTGCCGGGTGTCAGGCCCGACGCCTGGTGCTCGGTATTCGGCCTGCGCACGCCGGTCATGGTGGGCGCCGCCTGCTCCTGCTTGAGCGCGGCCGTGCTGATCGGCCGGCCGTATTGGTCGACGAGCTGGGTGGCCATCAGATTGTTCCTCTCGATCGGCGCAACGCGGAAAGACGCGACGGGGCGCCATCGTCGCGGTCGGTATTCGGGGTGTCGAACTTGGTGGCGGCGCGCGGCGCGGCCTTGTAGCCATATTGCATTTGAGGCCCGCCGGCCGCCTCGATGGCCAGGGCGAGTGCCCAGAAGCGGTCGGCGTGGCCAGCTACGGTGCGCTCGGCGGTAAACCGTATGTTGCCGGCAGCAGTGACCTGCTTGGTGACGGAGCGAAGGTCGGCGCGGATGTGCTTATCGAACGGGATGCGGATCCGGCGCTCCTCCATCTTGGAGCGGACAGGATAAGCCAGGGCCTCTTTCACCGGCGCCGTGAATGTCACCGCTTCGACAGCATGCGCCCCGAACTTCTTCTGGGCGTCGTCGGCCCATCCGATGCCGAGGCCCGTAGCGTCGATACAGATACGGACGCAACGCTCAAACCACGGCCAGAGAACCTTCTCCTGGTCTGGCTTGCTCATGTTCTGGAGCGTTTCAATGTGCCGCGTATAGAGGACGTCTCCGAGCCTTTCGACAACCCAGAGCACCGTCAGGTCTTTCTTGCGGCCGATATCGACGCCGGCATAGAGTTGCCGCCCCTCGATGGTGGACCAGTCGAAGTCCGTCGGGTACTCGCAGGCTGCGATTAGATCATATTCCAGGAAGGCTGCGTCGTCGTCGGCCGGCTGGCACATGTATTCCTGCAGGAAACTCTCTTCGTCCGCGCAGCCCGCCTTTACCCAGTCGAAATACTCCGCCTCGGTCATCTCCTGCTGTTCGGCGTCGGGCGGCAAAGATTGCTGCAGCTTGTACAGAAAGCCGTCATCGAGAGCGTTCTGCAGGGTCACCGTGTGCAGGCTGATCCGCTTCGGATTGCCGCCCTCACGGATTTCTCGGACGAGCTGGTTGAAGAAGTTGTGCGAGCCGCGATGGGTGGAGATGACCTCCATCGAGCCGCCCCACGTGATGCCGGGATAGGCGATCTGCCAAAGCTTGCGAGGATCAGGATGCAGGGCAAACTCGTCAAGCACACGGCCGCCTCGCTTGCCAGCCTGCGCGTCAGCGTTCGAACTCATCGAGTTGATGCGCAAGGCATTGGCGAACCGCAGCACGTAGGCTGTCTGTTTTCCCTCCGGGTCAAGCGCCTGCTCTCCGAGATCCTGCGCGGCCAGCTCAAGGATGCCGGACCACAGTTTGCAGTCCTCAAGGAAAAGACGCGCCTGGATATCGTCACGGGACGATACCCACTGGTCCCGCTTCGCACTCACGAGCGCCGTGCGCGAAACCGTGGCGTATGCCGTCGACCAGGACAAGCCGATCTGGCGGCCCTTCTCCATCAGCTTCAAGCGGGCATTGTCGTTTACCCACTTGGCCTGATAGGGCAGGAAAATGGCGTCGGGATTGGATGGGACGATCAGTGCGCGGCCCATCAAGCGACCCCGAGACGCCGATTGATTTCGTCCATGGTTTCTTGCGAAACGCCCTTGGCGCGGCCGACGGTTTCCACGGCTTGCTTCGCCCGATCGGCGAAATCTTTCTCGACTTTCTGGCGTCGTGAGGTCGATATGCCCTGTGCCTGGGTGGCCGAACGCAGCGCATTGGCAAGCGACATGGCGCCCTTCGGATCGATGCCAGCTTCGCCACTCTCCGTGAGAAGCTCGAAGATCAACGTCTTGATCGCTTCGGCCGCGATCAGCGTGAGGTCGTCGGATGCCTCAGCGTCAAACTTGCTTGCGAGTGTGCTGGCGATATCCCGTGTCTGGTTGATGCGCTGCGTCATCTGCGCGAGGTTGAGCGAGTACCTGTTGAAGGCTGAAAACGATGGAATTGGGAACTCCAATTCACCACGGTGTTCACGCTGCACGCCTTCGAGCTTGCTGACAAAGTCCTTGTAGATCTCGGTCTGCGTGCGCTCGCGTTTTTGAAGTTCCGCCGCTGCCCACGAGATGATCGGCGCGCACTGCTCTGGTAGCAGATCGATGTTGGAAAGTCGGCCGCGTCCCATAGCAGTCACACCAGCGACGGCCGGTTTACGCCCTCAAGGATCGACCGGCGCTCGACGTGCTCCAGGCCAGCCCGACGAAGCTCTGCGACCAGTACCGTACCGGCCTCGGTCACCGAGATCGCCCCGATGTCGGTGAGGAACCGCAGCTGCTGGCGCACCCAGTCGCGAGAACGACGATGGCCAAAGGTTTCGAGCACACTATGGAGCAGGCTTTCGTTCAGCCGGTTGTCCGTCTGCTTTGCCAATTCCTTCAGTATGACGAGGCGGGCATCTCGTGCCAGATGCTCGTTGAAGTCGGTCATGCTGCACCTTTCATGAGGAAG
>CBFGOD010000043.1:0-15587 GCA_965650295.1 uncultured Shinella sp.
CGAGCCTGATCGCGTACCGGATGGTCTGGGCCGCACCGTGCTCGACATCATCCCCTCCATGGGGCTCGTCGGCCACCAGTGGCGCAAGCACGGCAGCTGTTCGGGCCTGAGCCAGAAGGACTATTTTGCCGTGACCCGCGCGGCGCGGGACCGCATCCACATCCCCAAGGACCTGGAGCCCGAACGCGACGGGACGCGGCTATCGCCCGATGCGATCGAACAGGCTCTCATCGCCGCCAATCCCGGGCTTGACCGCAAGGGCATCGCCGTTACCTGCGCGGGCGGACAGCTGGAGGAGGTGCGCGTCTGCCTGACGCCGGATCTTTCCTTCCGCCCCTGCCCCGAAGTCGACCGCGCCGCCTGCCGCGCCAAATCCATCGAACAGCCGCCCATCCGTTGATAAGGAACCGCCGATGAAGATCTTCTATTCCACCACCTCACCCTATTCCACCAAGGTGCGCATGGCCGCGCATTATGCCGGCCTTGCCGCCGAATCGGTCGCCGTCGACACCAATGCGGACCCGGCGGAGCTGCTGGCGGCCAATCCTCTGGGAAAGATCCCCGCCCTGACGACGGACGACGGCCTGGGCGTCTACGACAGCCGGGCGATCATGAACTATATCGACCGCCAGACGCGCGGCTCGCTCTATCCGCGCAATGCGGCCAAGCGCCTCGAGGTCGATGTGCTGGAAGCGACGGCCGACGGCATCTGCGACTGCCTGCTCGCCATCGTCTACGAGCGCCGCGGGCGGCCGGAGGAAAAGGTGCACCAGCCCTGGATCGACCGGCAATGGGCGAAGGCCGAGCGTGCGCTCGATCACCTCGAAGCCAACATGCCGCGCCTTGCCAAGAAGCCGAATGCCGGCCATTTCGCACTGGCCGCCATGCTGCGCTATATCGAGCTGCGTTTCGCCGGCAAGTGGCAGCGCGGCCGGCCGAAGCTGAAGCGCTTCCTGTCGCGCTTCGAGGCCGTTTTCCCCGACTATGCGCAGTTCAAGGATTGAGGCGCCGCTTGCCTCTTTCGAACGGGCAAACAAAAAGGCCGGGCTTACGCCCGGCCTTTCCGTATTCCAATACCATTCAAGGATTAGAACTTCACGCCGAGACCGACGCGAACGGCGTGGTCCTGGAAGTCCGACTTCACATTCGTGCCGCCGAGGTCGAAGTTCTTGCCCTGGTAGTCGCTGTAGCGGTATTCGACGCGTGCCGTGACGTTGTTGGTCACGAAGGCTTCGACACCGGCACCGGCGGTCCAGCCGAGCGCGGTCTTCTTGTCCTTGCCGGCAGCGTTGCTCAGCTCGGTGTTCGTGGCAGCGACACCGGCGGTGCCGTAGACGAGAACCGGGTTGAGATCGACACCGACGCGGCCGCGCAGCGAGCCGTTGACGCCCTGCTTGGCGGTCAGGCCGTTTGCCGTCGCATCGACGCCCGAGTAGTTCACGTCGGCTTCACCACCGTAAACCAGCTGGCCGCTCTGCATGTTGTAGCCGCCGTAGATGCCGCCGCCCAGGCCGTTTGCCTTGGCGTCGCCCTGGTTCTGGAAATCACCGCGCTGCCAGCTGGCCGTACCACCGGCGTAAGCGCCGGCCCAGTTGCCCGAGGCGACCGGCTCGACATATTCCGAAGCCGGAGCCTGCGGAACTTCGTCGATGGCATCAGCCGCGTGAGCAGCCTGGAAAGCAACCATCGAAACGGTGGAAGCGATGAGGGTGGCGATGAGTGTACGCATGTTATTCTCCTTTACTAAACGACGCCCTCTTTTGGGAGGCTGTCGGGCGTCGTCATTTCCAATTCAGTCCCGCCCGGTTGAGGTGAAATTGAATAAAGATTGAGGAAATGGAAGAGCCAAAATGTGAAATGATTGTGGCAGCGACATGGCACAATTTGGATGTGACTTTTGCGCACCAGGTAAATCGTTAACCATGATTTTAACAAGTGCGAGAAACGGTAAAATATACTTCAAATTACTTTGAAGTGCCTTTTGCGGTTAATTTTTCCGCAACCAATTGTCATGGGGAGTTTAAGCCTGCGCAGGGATGTCTATATCTGGAGCCGGTTAATCAAATGAATCGGCAGGACGGACTTTTCTTGAACAAACCCTTGAAGACGGCCCTCGTGACGGGCGGCGCGAAACGCATCGGCAAGGCCATCGTGGACGATCTCGCGGCGCACGGCTTTGCCGTGGCCATTCATGCGAACGAATCTCTCGAAGAGGCGCAAGCGCTTGCCGCCGCAATTCAGGCGCGCGGCCAGAGGGCCTGCGTCGTGCGATGCGACCTTGCGGACGGCGTGGCGACGGCGGAGCTTATCGACAGCGCAGCCGCAGCGATCGGCCCGCTCGACCTCCTCGTCAACAATGCCTCGCTGTTCAAACCGGATACGGTCACGGCCTTCGACGACGCGCTGTGGGACCGGCATTTCGCCGTGCATGTGAAGGCGCCGTCGATCCTGGCACGTGATTTCGTGCGCCAGTTGCCGCAGGGTATCGCCGGTTCCATCGTCAACATCATCGACCAGCGCGTCTGGAACCCGACGCCGCGCTATTATTCCTACACGCTCTCCAAATCCGCCCTGTGGATGGCGACGCGCACCATGGCCCAGAGCTTTGCGCCGCAGGTGCGCGTCAATGCCATCGGCCCCGGCCCTTCCTTGCCGAACGAGCGGCAGGACGATGCCGCCTTCCAGGCGCAGGTCGAGGGGCTGATCCTGCGCCGCGGCCCCGATCTCGACGAATTCGGCCGCACAGTTCGCTTTTTGTTCGACACGCCGTCCATAACGGGGCAAATGATAGCACTCGATGGCGGGCAGCATCTCGCCTGGGAAACACCCGATGTCGGGGGAATAGCCGAATGAATGGCCGGAAGGTGGAGGATGGCGGCATCCTCTACGACGAAACCGAGACGGACGAGGACGACGAGCTTCAGGAAAGCCCGGCGGCGGGCACCAGCGCGCCTGTCGTCGCCACGCCCGGTATCGACTGGAACGAAGGCGGCGACGTGCCGGAAGGCGTCACCGGTGCCGACCTGATCCAGCACTTCGTCAACCGCCTGCCCAACAGCCCCGGCGTCTACCGCATGTTCAATGCCGATGGCGACGTGCTCTATGTCGGCAAGGCCCGCAGCCTGAAGAAGCGCGTGTCGAACTATGCACAGGGCCGCGTGCATTCCAACCGTCTCACGCAGATGGTGCGCCAGACGGCCAACATGGAATTCGTGACGACGCGCACGGAGACCGAGGCGCTGCTGCTCGAAGCCAATCTGATCAAGCGCCTGCGCCCGCGCTTCAACGTGCTTTTGCGCGACGACAAGTCATTTCCCTATATCCTGCTGACCGGCGACAACCGGGCACCGGCGATCTTCAAGCATCGCGGCGCACGCTCGCGCAAGGGCGACTATTTCGGCCCCTTCGCCTCGGCCGGCGCCGTTGGCCGCACGATCAATTCGCTGCAGCGCGCCTTCCTCCTGCGCACCTGCACCGACAGCGTTTTCGAAACCCGCACGCGCCCCTGCCTGCTTTATCAGATCAAGCGCTGTTCCGGCCCCTGCACCCATGAGATCCGCGATGCGGACTATGCCGAGCTGGTGCAGGAGGCGAAGGACTTTCTCTCGGGAAAAAGCCAGAAGGTGAAGGCGCATATGGCCGAGGCCATGAATGCCGCCGCCGAGGATCTCGATTTCGAGCGCGCCGCGGTCTTCCGCGACCGGCTGGCGGCGCTGTCCCATGTGCAGAGCCACCAGGGCATCAACCCGGCCGGCGTGGAAGAGGCCGATGTCTTCGCCATCCACCACGAAGGCGGCATTTCCTGCATTCAGGTCTTCTTCTTCCGCACCGGGCAGAACTGGGGCAACCGCGCCTATTTCCCCAAGGCCGACCCGCAGCTTTCAGGCAGCGAAGTGCTCAATGCCTTCCTTGCGCAGTTCTATGACGACAAGCCCTGCCCGCGGCAGATCCTGTTGTCGGAGACCGTGGAGGAGATCGAGTTGCTCGCTGAAGCGCTGTCCGAGCGCTCGAACTACAAGGTGACGATTTCGGTGCCGCAGCGCGGCGAGAAGAAGGACCTCGTCGATCACGTGGTGGCCAATGCCCGAGAGGCGCATGGCCGCAAGCTGGCCGAGACGGCCTCGCAATCGCGCCTGCTCGAAGGGTTCGCCGCGACCTTCAAGCTGCCCACCGTGCCGCGCCGTATCGAGATCTACGACAACTCGCACATCATGGGCACCAATGCCGTGGGCGGCATGGTGGTGGCAGGGCCGGAAGGTTTCGTGAAGAGCCAGTACCGCAAGTTCAACATCAAATCGACCGACATCACGCCCGGCGACGACTTCGGCATGATGAAGGAAGTGATGACAAGGCGCTTCTCCCGCCTGATGAAGGAAGAGGGCCTGCCGGACCGCACGGCCGACCAGAGCACGGACGCCGCCGACCAGCCCTTCCCCGCCTGGCCCGATGTCATCCTCATCGATGGCGGCCAGGGCCAGATGACGGCGGTCAGGGCGATCCTCGAGGAGCTTGGGATCACCGACCAGGTCGTCGCCATCGGCGTCGCCAAGGGCGCCGACCGCGAGGCCGGCCGCGAACGCTTCTTCATGCGCGGCATTCCGGATTTCTCGCTGCCGCCGCGCGATCCCGTGCTTTATTTCGTGCAGCGCCTGCGCGACGAGGCCCACCGCTTCGCCATCGGCTCGCACCGCGCACGGCGCAAGAAGGAGATGGTCAAGAACCCGCTCGACGAGATCGGCGGCATCGGCCCGACGCGCAAGCGCGCCCTCCTCCAGCATTTCGGCACGGCAAAAGCCGTCTCCCGCGCCGCCATGGTCGACCTCATGGCCGTCTCCGGCATTTCCGAGAGCGTCGCCCGGATCGTCTACAACCATTTTCACGACGATGCGGCGGGATAGTAAGGCTGCCACCGTAAATTCGCCAAGAATTGCCGGAAACAAAGGTTGACGGCGCTGTCACAAAGACCTCATCTAGCCCAAACTGATCGAGACTGAAGAATCCATGGCTTCCCGCGCATATAGCATCCCGAATCTCCTCACCTACGCCCGCATCGTGGCCGTTCCGCTGATCGTGCTCTGCTTTTTCGTGGAAGGGCGCCTGCAATCGTCGGATTTTGCGCGCTGGACGGCCTTGGGCCTCTTTGCCGTGGCATCGATCACCGATTATCTGGACGGCTATCTCGCCCGTATCTGGAACCAGACGTCGAATATCGGCCGCATGCTGGACCCGATCGCCGACAAGCTGCTGGTCGCCTCGGTTCTGCTGCTGGTGGCCGCCGACGGCACCATTGCCGGCTGGACGATCTGGGCGGCGATCATCATTCTGTGCCGCGAAATCCTCGTTTCGGGCCTGCGGGAATATCTCGCCGACCTGAAGGTCAGCGTTCCCGTGACGCGCATCGCCAAGTGGAAGACGACGATCCAGATGCTGGCCATCGGCTTCCTGCTGGCCGGCCCGGCCGGCGAGAAGGTGCTGCCCTACACGACCGAGATCGGCATCACCCTGCTCTGGGCCGCCGCCCTCATCACCATGTATACCGGCTATGACTATTTCCGTGCCGGCCTGAAGCACATCGTGGACGAGTGAGATGACGAAGCTCGTCTATTTCGCCTGGGTGCGCGAACGGATCGGCAAGGGCGAGGAAGACATCGATCTTCCCGCCGACGTCAAGACCGGCACCGACCTGTTGCGCCACCTGAAATCGCTCGGCGAGGAATATGCCCATGCGCTCGAGCATGAGAAGGTGATCCGCATCGCGATCAACCAGGAGCATGTCGAGCACGACGAGCTGATTACCGGTGCACGCGAGATCGCTCTTTTCCCGCCGATGACGGGGGGCTGAACCGTGGCCGGCGGCGTTTCGGCTCCGGTGACCGTGCGCGTCCAGACGGATGATTTCGACGCCGCGGCCGAGGCTGCCCGCCTCACCGAAGGCCGGGCGGATGCCGGCGCCGTCGTCAGCTTCGTCGGCCTCTGCCGCGATGAAGGCAGGCGTCTTTCCGCGCTGGAACTGGAACACTATCCCGGCATGGCGGAAGCCGAGATTACCCGCATCTGCGCCGACGCCGTCACGCGCTTTTCCCTCCTTGGCATCACCGCCATCCACCGTATCGGAAAAATCGCGCCGGGCGCCAATATCGTGCTCGTGGTCGCCGCCGCCGCCCATCGCCACGCCGCCTTCGACGGCGCGTCCTTCATCATGGATTACCTGAAAACCTCGGCGCCCTTCTGGAAGAAGGAGCACTTCGCCGACGGCCGCGACGGCGGCTGGGTCGATGCCAAGGAGAGCGACGACCGGGCGCGGGAGAAGTGGGGCTAAGCTTACATCGTGCCCGTGAGGTGGATCCTCGGCTCAAGGCCGAGGATGACGATGGAAGAGATGTCGGAGTGATCAAGGCGACTGCACCGCATGCCGCATTGCCGGACAAGGAGGCGGCCTATTGTCCTCCTCTGCGTCATCCCCGGCCTTGAGCCGAGGATCCACGCTACACGGCGCGCCGCTTACGGCACCGGCTTCTCCCGGCGGAAAATCACCAGAAGCAGGACCAGCGCGGAAAAGATCACCAGATCCCGCCACAGGAAATCGCCGTAGGCGCTCCAAAGCGTCTCGGCGAGACCCATGGCCGCGCCGCCGAGCGCGGAAAGGAGCGGCGCCCCTGCCCCGCCGATGGCGGCGATGAACAGCACCTTGACGCCGAAGACCAGCCCCGCGCCGAAATCCATGTTGCCGTAATAGGAAACGGCGAGGATGCCGGTGAGGCTGGCGATGAGCGCGGCCACGGCATAGGCCGAGAGATAGATGCCCGCGGCATCGACGCCGCAGAGTTCGGCCGCCTGCCGATCCTCCGAGACCGCCCGCCAGCGTCGGCCCCAGGCAGAGCGCGATAGAACCCAATAACCGATGCCGACGATGGCAAGCATCGCGGCGGTGTTGGCGAGCTGGATCACCGTCAGCACGACGGGAAAGGCCGGATCGTTCCAGAAGATGACGCGCGCATTGAGGAAGGGCGGCAGCCAGAGGCTGCGCGTATCGGAAGCCAGCCGGGCCGTCTCCATCAGCACCAGCACCACGCCGAGGGCGGCGACCACCACCGTATTGTCGGAGGAAAAGGCGAGCGGGCGCATGACGTGGCGCCCCACCACCAGCCCCGCACCGACGCTGTAGAAGAGCGCCATGACCGCACCGAAGCCCAGTGCGGCGGGCAGCACGAGCCAGAGATGGCTCCAGCCGTAACCGGAAAACAGCACGAACATCTGGGCGGCAAAAGCAAAGAGCGCGCCATAGCCGATATCCGCCCGGCGCGTCACCGCAAAAGCGATGGAATAGCCGAAGGCGAGCGCCGCGTAGAGCGCCGCGACAGGCACGGCGTTGGCGATCTGCTGGAGGAAATAGGCCATGGCGGTTCCGGGTTTGCGCATCCAAATTATAACTGGCAAAATCAATTTTACCAGTTAGAATATGCCATGACCTTTTCCTGGACCCCCCATCGTTTTTCCGGTGGCGCGCTTGCGCTCGATGTCGCGAATTCCGTCGTGCTGCGGGCCGATCCCGAACGCCGCGTCGATCGCTTCGCTGATCCCGCGACGATGGACGCCTTTCCCTCCGGCGCGAACCGGCATGGGGCGGAACGCGATCACTTCGGTCCGCTGGAGCCGGTGAAAGAGCCGGCGCGCGAAGGGCTGGTGCGGCTGCGCGAAGCGATCGACCGGCATTTTCGCGCCGAGGTGCTGGGTGGTGGCAAGCCGGCGCTGCTTGCCGATCTGCTCGATGCCATTTCGGCGACGCTGCGCCTGTCGGGCGAGCGGCCGCAGGCGCTCGATTGCGCCACGGCGCGCTCCGCGCTGATGCTGTTGTCGCGGCCGGAGCCGGAGCGGCTGAAGATTTGTCCGAACTGCAACTGGCTGTTTCTCGATCGCAGCCGCAACCGGTCGCGCGCCTGGTGCGACATGGCCGTCTGCGGCAACCGCGTGAAGGCCAGCCGCCACTATCGCCGCAACCGCGAGGAGCCAAGCCTATGAAGAGGTCCCTGCTCGTCATCCTGCCGCTTGCTTTTCTCATCACCGCCTGCCAGCGCGAGACCGGCCCCGACCCGCTGAAGCTCACCGGCAAGATGTTCGTCTTCAACTACCGGCTCGCCTATGCGACCTATCTCGTGACGCTCGAGCAGACGGAGCCTTTGCCCGAGGGCTCCATCGTGAAGGCGGAATTCGAGAACCCGGCCGGCGGGACACCGCTGACGCTGGAGCGCAAGATCTTCCCGAAACTGCCGCGCGTGGTGCTGGAAAGCCCCGACGTGACCTGCGTGAAGAAGAACCAGCCCTACCGGGTAACCATCTCGCTTCGCGGCCCTGACGGCAAGGAGCTACAGGCGCTGGAAACCCAGGTCACATCCAATCTCGACCAGAGCATCCTGCCGGAAAAGGCGCTTATCGTCGGCCCCGCCTATGAGAAGAATCCGGAGGTTTTCAAGGACGGCAAGGCGCCAGCGCATTTCGAAACGGCAAAGTGCGCGACCTGAGCGAATATTCGCCTCCTCTTATGCGTTCCGCCTGAAACGGATTTTCGGGAGGATGGTCGCATGCGGTTCGTGCCTGCCTTGGCTCTTGGTTTGTCGCTTCTTGCCACCACCGCCCGTGCCGAAGGACCGGCCGCCTGCCCGGCGCAGGCCACCATCCTTGCTTTTTCGGATGCGGTTCTCACGGAGCGGGGCAAGCTGCCGCGGCTGAAGGCGCGCGGATTCGGTGCGGAAGCCGCCTATCTGAAAATCCGCTACGGCAAGCTTTCGATGGAGGACGCGGCCGCGCTTGCGAACGGGCTGCGCGATGCCGGTGTGCGTGAAGCACTCGACCTCGCCGGCGCCATCGATGCGACACGCGGCGGCTACGATGCCCTGAAGGTGAGCGATCCGGTGCAGCTCAACGGGCTGATCTCCACCCTGCGCGCGATCCTGCAGCATGGTGACGGCGAGAAGCTGTTTTCCGCCATTGCGAGCCTGCCGCCCGAACGGCGGACATCCCTCCTCGGCAGCGTCGTGCCTGCCGTCATCGACTGGCCGGACGCGGACAAGGTAAAGCTCGCCGCATCGGCGGGCCGCCACAAACTGTTCTTCGTGCAGGCCGGGCTCGCCGCCAGCCAGCGTGATGCGAATGCCTGGCCCGTCTTCGTCGCCGGCTTTGCAGACCAGTCCATGATCCCGGACCTGACCCGCATGTGGAACTGGGCGCCGGCTCTCGTCGGCAGACCGGCCCTGCCGCGCATCCCGCTGCCGGATGCCAAAATGCAGGCGATGCAGAAGAGCCTTCACACGGTAACGGTTGCAGCAGCACAGGAGCCGGAACGCGATTTCCTGATGACCTATGTGAACCAGACGGGCAGCATCCCGCCTGCGGAAAAGGCCGCACAGGCCGTGATGGCCGAGATCGCGGCGGGACGCATCAAACCCGGCGGCCTGCTCAATACGGCGTGGCTGACGGCCTACAGGGTTCTGCGGGAAAACGAGGCCGACCCCACCGTGGTCGACGGCACGCTCGAAAGCATCGACGTCCATATGCGCGCCGTCGGCGACGTTTCGGTCCGCGACGTGATCGACCGGGTGATCGCAACCGATACGCTCACGCCCTACCTCACCGGCAAGAGCGCGGATCTGCCCGCCATGCCCAAGGACATCAGCGCAAAATTCCAGGCGAAATGGCCGCTGTGGACGGAGCTTGCCGGATCGCTGAAATCCTCGCCGCTGACACCCTTCGCGAAGGACGAGGCGAAAGCCCCCATCGTGGCGGAGCTGCTGTTTGCGGCAGGCGATCCGTCCCGCCTCGCCGATTTCGTGCTCGCGGCGGAGCCCGCGGAAATGAAGTTGGCGCTGGCGACGGATTTCGCGATGCGGCTCGACCGAACCTGCGCCAGCGTTCTATCCCACCCCGCCGAAGCGCTGATGCTGGCGGGCCAGCCGATCTTTAAATTCGACCCCGCAAAATGAAGAAACCGGAGCCTTGCGGCCCCGGTTTCCCAATCATATCAAAATCGTACGGCCTCAGCCGGACAGATTGATTCAGCCGACGATTTCGGTGTCGGAGAACCAGTACTTGATTTCCTGGGCAGCGGTTTCCGGGGCGTCGGAGCCGTGAACCGAGTTTTCGCCGATCGACAGGGCGTGCGTCTTGCGGATCGTGCCTTCGTCGGCGTTGGCCGGGTTGGTGGCGCCCATGATTTCGCGGTTCTTGAGGATCGCGTTCTCGCCTTCGAGAACCTGGACGATCGTCGGGCCGGAGGTCATGCCTTCAACCAGTTCGCCGAAGAAGGGGCGTTCCTTGTGAACGGCGTAGAAGCCTTCGGCTTCGCGCGTGCTCATCCAGACGCGCTTGGAAGCAACGACGCGCAGGCCCGCATCTTCCAGCATCTTGGTGATGGCGCCGGTCAGGTTGCGCTTCGTCGCGTCCGGCTTGATCATCGAAAAGGTGCGTTCAATCGCCATTTTCCCGTTTCCCTTTGGTTTTCCGGTGAAAGTGGCGGTTCAATAGCCGCCAACGCCCCGCAAAACAAGGGGGGCGCGGCTTTTGGCGATCTCGACAGCAAACTTTCACGCAGCCGTCACACGCCGCCCGGCGCCATCGTGCAGGTCGAGGCAGCGGGCAAACCACAGCGCAACCGGATCGTCCTGCGCCAGCACCTTCGTGCCGGCTGTCGTGCGCAGCCATTGCAGCGCGCCGAAGACGATGTAATCGGCAAAGAGCGGACCTTCACCGCCGATGAAGGGCTGGATCTTCAGCATGTTGCGCAGCGGCTGAAGCTTCTTGGCAAAGCCCTCGATCTCCGCCGCACCGGCCGCCGCGATATCCTCCAGCGAGGCGCCGAGGCGCTCTTCCCGGCTGCGGCGGAAATAGACGCGGTCGGCCTCGCCGAGCAGGTTATGAATGTCGAGAATGGCGATGCGGGTGATCGCCATGTGCAGGATCGATTGCGACCAGCTTTCGATGAAGCGCGCCATCGCCTGGCCGCCCTGCCCGCCGAACAGCGAGGGCCGATCGGGATAGGCCGCATCGAGATAGAGCGCGATGGCGAAACTGTCGCTTACCAGCCGGTCGCCATCCCGCAAGAGCGGCACCGTCGCGGTGCTTCCGCCTTCGATGGCCGCAATCTGCGTGAAGCCGACCGGCACCGTTTCGTAGTCGAGGCCCTTGTGGGCGAGCGCCATCACGGTCTTCCAGACATGGGGCGAAAACTGGCGTTCCCTGTCGGCGCCGGCAAGCGCGTAGAGCAATCGTGTCATGACATCCTCGTTCCGGTTTGCGCCATGGCAGCGCAGGCTCGTTCTGGTTCGCGCTATAGGAACGCAGGGCGACCACCGACGCAAATCAGATAATTTCATAGGTGACATCAACGCCGCCGATGCACGCATCCGCTATAGTCAGAGCAAATCACGGAGAGACCGATGCTCGACCACTACCGCATGTTCGCCGCCTATAATGCCTGGGCCAACCGCGCGCTCTACGAGGCCGTCGGCCAGCTCGACGATGCCGCCTACCGCAAGAACCTCGGCGCCTTCTTCGGCTCGCTGCACGGCACGTTGAACCACCTGCTCTGCGCCGACCGCATCTGGCTGAAGCGTTTCACCGGCACGTGCGAGGCCCCGACCAGCCTCGATACGATCCTCCATGAGGATTTCGGCGGCCTCAGGGCCGCGCGCCAGACGGAAGACGCACGCCTTGCCGCCTATATCGACGGGCTCGACGAGGCCCAGATCGCGCGCGACTTCACCTATACGCCCCTGACCAACCCCACCCTCGTCACCCACCCGCTCGGCCCCGCCCTCACCCACGTCTTCAACCACCAGACCCACCATCGCGGCCAGTGCCATGGCATGCTGACGGCGCTCGGCGGGCCGAGCCTGTCACTGGATCTCATCTATTTCGCGCGCACGGAGGGTTCGGTTTTTTTGCGCGCTGGAAGTTGAGTAAGTTGTCATTTTCCTGCAATAGTCGTGAAACAGTCATGCGTTATGGGAGCGCAGGACGACGATTTCGGGAGACGGGCCGAGGCTGTCACCCAGGTGACAGGCACCGGAGATTGGCGGTGCGATAGTCGCCACCATTGGAGGCGACCCGAAACGGCCGGCCTCACCGGAGAGAGGAAGAAAGATGGCAAGAAGCAATGAGGAATGGGCTGCCCTGCTCGGCAGCACGCTTTGCAAGATGGCACGCGTCTACGGCACCGATGCCCCGAACGCCTATCTGCCGGAAGATTGCTATCCGGTGATCGAGAAGACATTCGAGGTGGCGCTGAAGGAAGCGCGCGCCGAAGGATATGCCGCCGCCATGCGTGAAATGCAGCAGGCCCGCCCGTCGCGCAACGCTGCAAACGTGCCGCGTCCGACGATCGTCGGCCAGGTGATGCGGTCCTTCGCCCTGACCCGGCGGCTTGCCTGACACCGGCGGCTTCCAAGGGTGGCACCCCGCCGCCCTTGGAAGCCGACGCAACTGCGCATTGTCAATTCGGCGCGAATTCTCCTTCAGCAAACGCAAAATTAACCGCACAATCCGATAGTTACGCCAACTGATCTTCCTTGAGCGCAGGCGAAATCCGCCGCGCCCCATCCGATGGCGTATCATGAGTAGCAAGGCCGCCCCCGCCCCGAAGGACACTGCGTCCACCGTTCCGCCGATCATGGCGCGCATCGCCCATGTCATGGCCAATCTCGGCATTGCCGGGCTGCCGCGGAACTATGAGCTGCTGTTCGAAGCCCTGAACGGCAATGCGAGCGTGGCACGCGAGATCGCAGCGCTTGGCAAGACGCCGGACCAGGCGGCGCTCGATGCGGTCGCGTTGCGCCATTCCCTTCCCAGCCACAATGTGCTGGCCGCCGGCCAGGCAGCCGGGGAAGCCGTGCGTGTGCTCTCCGAAATCGCGGAGACATCGGAGGCGAACCGCCGCCAGCGCGCCGCCGCCATGCAGGAGCTGGAGGAAATCTCCCTGCGCATGCGCAAGGACCCCGTGCTCGGCATTTCGGATTTCGCGACCGATACGGTGCGCCTTTTGTCCATCGTGCGCGATATCCTCGGCAGCGACCGTGCGTCCGCCACACGGATCGACGATCTGCAGGCCCATCTCGATGGCCTGCGCTCGGGCCTTTCGGTCAGCCGCGAGGCGCTGACGCATGATCCGGTCACGGGTCTTGGCAACCATGCGGCGCTGCTCGGCCGGCTGAAGACCTTCTTCCAGTCGGAGGCCGAGAACGGCACGGCCGCGTTGCTGCTGTTCCGCGTCGAACAGCTCAAGGAATTCGCCGAGACGCATCCGGCGGGGGCCGCGGAAAAGACGCTGAAGCGGCTCGCCGCCATCTTCCGCCGCTCGGTCAAGAAGAACGACTTCGTCGCCCGCACCGGGCCGGACCTGTTCTGCCTGCTGCTGCCGGACGTCAACCGCGAGATCGCCGTGACCATCGCGCGCCGCATTGCCGGCCGCGTCGCCGAAAAGCCCTTTCCCTTCATGGACCGCGAACTGCCCGCCGGCTTCCTGACGCTGACCGCCGGCGTCTCGATGACCGATTCGGCAAAAACGGCATCCATGCTCTACGATCAGGCCGACCAGGCGCTATCCTATGCCGCGGAGACGGACATTGCGCTCCGCATCTATTCCGCCGAAGTGGCGGATCGGGCGGGACGCGGCTATCGGGCGGGACCGGCGGGCTGAAAGCCTCACGCTTGTCTTTCCGCTTTCGGCCCTAAGCGGACATTGCGTGATTGACTTTTGACGTCAGCTCTTCGGCCAAGCACTCCATCCCATCCTGATGACTGCTCCAGTTGTCGTCGACTTCGCCAAGATACGCTCGCCTCGCATGATTCAGCGTCATGGCGCTTCTTTCGCTAAGTTGGGGTATCGCCCAACTGGCAGCTTCGTCCTTGCTGACGAAGGTCCCGTTTTCGGCGGTGTACCAAATTCGTGACAGCGTCAAAAGAACATTGCGGGTATCCTCGCGCAGGCCTCCCAACAACTCAGGGAGCAGTTCGCGCATAGCGTTTCGAACGTCGATCATAGGAATGACGGGCAGAAACGCATCTCTATCCGGCCCGAACAGCGCAATCGCTTCTTGTTGGGCTTGGGCGAGAACCAGAGTGAACTCAGCATTTTGCGCTGGCATGGACGTCTCGCCTGCCTCAAAGGCATCGCGAAGCCATTCACCAAATATGTATTCCGCTCGGGCCGGAAAAAGACCTGCGGCCAAGTCGGTGCGGCTGAAAACCATGACTTCGAGACAGCGTAGCCCGCCCGGCGTTGAAGGATGGCGGCCGGAAAGCTTGAGAAGCGACGAAGATAGCGTCGCTCTTTCGCTCCGGGTCATTCGGCGATCCACGACGGCAAGCAGGTCGATATCGCTTTGGGGCCGGAGCCCCCCGGAAACCGCCGAACCATGCAGATAGACCGCACGCAGGCCATCTGCGAGACTGTCGCGCAACGCTGCCATTGCCGCCGGCACTTGCTCAGATTGGTCCAGCACTGTCTGCATATCAACTCCGTCTCGGCGTAACCACTATATCAAAACGCGTGTCCGCAATTGGCGCGAAGCGGAAGGCGGCATTCGGCTCATTGCGATCATCTGTAGGACATCACTTCGGACGTAGAATGCGTGCTCAACCGAATGCGTAGCGTTTAGAGCTAGGTGAGGCAGGATGGCCATCAAGAACTATCTGATCGAAGGGGTCTCCGGCGCAGGGAAGACATCTGTCGCCACAGAATTGCAGCGACGAGGCTATCAGGTTTTGCACGGTGATCGTGAGCTTGCTTACAAGGGTGATCCCATTACCGCAGAGCCTATTGATCTGTCGGCGCTCGATAAGGACAGCCTCGATTTCACCTTTGGGCATCGGCATCACATCTGGGATGTCGGCAGAGTGGAAAAGGCGATAGAAGACAAAAGCCATTCGATCTCTTTCTTCTGTGGTGGATCGAGGAACGTCTCCAGCTTCATTCACCTGTTCAATGCTGTCTTCGTCCTTGATATCGATGCAGAGACGCTGAGGAAGCGCCTTAGCGTCCGACCGGAAGACGAGTTTGGTGGTAAGCTGGAGGAACAGGAATTCGTTTTGCAGTTACTCGCTACAAAAGAAGATATCCCCCTCAATGCCATCGTCATTGATGCCACCGCCCCGTTATCGGATGTTGTCGACGACATCCTTTCGCTATCCCTGCCGTCCGTTTGAGGTCTGTGCCCGCAATTGGCGCGAAGCGGAAGGCGGCATTCGGCCCGAAGCTGCCGTGGATCATGCGCTTGCGAGATGGTCAAACAGGTCTTTTGCAACGGGCGGCACATCGCGGCTCGCGGCGATGCAGACCGAGAGATGCCGCCGTGCCCATGTGTCTGCCAGCGGCGTTACGGAGAGACGGGATGTGCGCTTGCACCTTCTGGCGATCGTCTCTGGAACGATGGCAATACCAACGCCGGCGCCTGCTGCTGCGCATATGCTTTCGAATGTGCGCAGCCTGATCCGGTATCGCAGCTTCATCGCAAGCCTGTCCGCCTGGGCATCGATATGATCCTGCAGCGCGCCGCGCTCGGCGCCAACGGCATGCTGTATATCACCTACGCCAACGG
>CBFGOD010000044.1:0-15534 GCA_965650295.1 uncultured Shinella sp.
GCACCTGCATGCCGAGCACGATGCCGGACATCGGCGCGGTGATGTCCATGCGGCCGAGCGTTTCCAGCTTGGCGTTGCGGCGCTCCTTGAGCTCGGCGATCTTCGCCTCGATCTCGCGCAGCGACGTCGTCGCCTCCTCGCGCACCGTCGAGTGGATGTTAAGGATCGCGATCTCGATTTCGGCGACGCGGCCGGTGTTTTCGGCGATGTTGGAAGTCGCCTGGCTGATCGTGCCGCGGATTTCCGCCTCTTCGCGCTGAAGGGCGAGAACCCGGCTGGCATTCGTCAGCGACTGGGCGAGCAGCTTGTTTTGCGCGTCCAGTTCCTTGCCGATGAGGCTGACCTGCGTTTCCAGCGCCTTGATGCGGCTTTGCAGACCTTCGTTCTGCTTGGCGATCTGCGCCTTCTTTTCCTGCAGCTGCGCGGCCTGCTTGTCGCGGGTTTCGGCGCGCGCCGCCATCAGCCGCTTCTGGCCGGTGATGATCTCGGCGGCTTCCGGATTGGTGGTGGCTGCCTTGAGGAGATCGGGGTCGAAGGTGATCTCGCTCTTGTCGTCCTGTTCGGCCTGGAGGCGCGCCGCTGTGCCGAGCAGGCTGAAGAGCTGGCCTTCGATGACGGTCAGTTCCGAACGGTCGAAGGTGTCGTCGAGGCGCATCAGCACGTCGCCGACCTTGACCGTATCGCCTTCCTTGACGCGGATCTCGCCGACCACGCCGCCCGTGAGGTGCTGTACGACCTGGCGATTGCTGGCGACTTCGATGACACCAGCGGCAACGACCGCGCCGTTGATGCGCGTCAGCGCCGCCCAGGCACCCATGCCGCCGAGCAGAACGAAGACCGTCGTGTAGCCGGCAATCGCATAGCTGCGGCTGCTCCACCGCCGGTCTTTGGAGCTTGTTTCCCGAACCATGGCCTTGTCCTTACTTGTTGCTGCCGCCGGTGCCCGTGCCGCCCACGACCTGCGTATGGTTGCGCAGATGCGCGCGCAGAACGTCGTCGCGCGGGCCGAAGGCCAGGCGCTGGCCGTTTTCCATGATGAGGATGAGCTCGCATTCCTCGATTGCCGCTGGGCGGTGCGCCATGATGACGATCGACTTGCCCTCGGCCTTCATGTTGCGGATGGCGAGGTTGAGCGCCATCGAACCCTCGGCGTCGAGGTTGGAATTCGGCTCGTCGAGCACCAGCAGAACGGGATCGCCATAGAGAGCACGGGCCAGGCCCACGCGCTGCTTCTGGCCGCCCGAAAGGCGGCCGCCCATGGCCGGCAGCCTGGTGTCGTAGCCATCGGGCAGGCGCAGGATCATGTCATGCGCGCCGGCCTTCTTGGCCGCATCCACCACCTTCGCCGGATCGGGATCGAGCGCCATGCGGGCGATGTTTTCGGCGACCGTGCCCTCGAACAGCACCACGTCCTGCGGCAGATAGCCGACATGGTCGGCAAGTCCATCCGTGCCGTACTGGTCCAGTGCGGCGCCGTCGAGGCGCACCTTGCCGCCGGCGGGCGGCCAGATGCCGGTCAGCACCCGCGCCAGCGTCGACTTGCCGGACGCACTCTGGCCGATGACGCCGAGCGCCTGGCCGGGGCGCAGCTCGAGGCTCAGCATGCGCACCGTCGCGACCTTCTCGCCCGGCGGCACGACCGTGACCTGCTCGACATCGAGGATGGCGCGCGGCTTCGGCAGCGCGGTGCGCGCGTCTTCTTCCGGCACGCGGCCCAGAAGCTCGGAAAGCTGGCGCCAGCCCTGCATGGCGCGCTGGATGAGCGCCCAATGGCCGATGGCGCCTTCGATGGGGGCAAGCGCGCGGCCGATGATGATGGAGCTTGCGATCATCGCACCGGCGGTGATCTCGTTCTTCAGCACCAGATAGGCGCCGAGCGCCAGGATCGCCGACTGGAGGAAGACGCGGAACGTCTTGGAGGCGATGGAATAGAAACCGTTGCTGTCGGAATAGTGGATATTGGCTTCCAGCGCCTTGTCGCGCAGGAGCTGCCAGCGGCCGGCGACGGCGCGGCGCATGCCGAGCGCGCGAACCGTGTCGCTTTCCTTCTGGAGCGTCTGCGTCATCTCGTCGGACTGGCGCCCGGCGATCATCGCCCGTTCCTGGTCTTCCTTCGTGCCGTTCTGGTTGAGCCAGGTGAGCGCCACGAGAATGAGGCCGCCGGCGACGCCGAGCAGACCCATCCAGGGGTGGAAGGTGAAGATGACGAAGATGAAGAGCGGCGTCCACGGAATGTCGAACACCGTGAAGACGGCGGGCGAGGACAGCACCTTCTGGATGGCATCGAGGTCGCGCATGCCGGTGACCGTCGAGACGCCCTGCGCATGCAGGGCCGTGCGGTCGAGCACGGCGTTGAAGACGCGCTTGTCGAAGCGGGCCTGGAAGCGGGCGCCGATGCGGGCTGCGATGCGGCTGCGCAGATGGTCGAGCACGCCCATGATGAGATAGAGCCCGACGATGAGGCCGGTCAGCGCCACTAGCGTCGCCTCCGAACGGGAGGCGAGCACCCGGTCGTAGATCTGCAGCATGAAAAGCGGTCCGGTCAGGACGAGCAGGTTCACGAAGAAACTGAAGAGGCCGATGGCGAGGAAGCCCGCGGCACTCGTCTTCAGAACGGCTCTGAGTTCGTCCACACCGGCCTTGCCCGATGATCGCATGACAATATCTCTTTGTAAGATCGACGTCGGAATTCAGCCGGAACGGCCGTTGCCCGAGCGACGAAGGGCCACCCGCCCGCCCCGCCGTGATCGGCAGGCGCGGCAGCCGCGCACATCTTCTGCGCGCGGCCTCGTTGGAAGACGGTATAGGGCGCGATTTATTCGTAAAGCAATATAAATTCGATTTGCCGGCGTGCAAACATGATGGGTCTAATCATGTTCATCTATGCCGGTTTTCTCGTCATCGGCCTTCACAAACCTGATTTTACCGAGAATGAACAACACGATAAAGCAGGCAAGCGTCGCAAAGACCGCGACGAACCAGTAACCGAGCCCAACCGCAAGACCGACCGCCCCGGCAAGCCACATGCCCGCGCCCGTCGTCAGCCCCCTCACCTCGCCGCGCGAAAAAACGATCATGCCGGCGGCGAGAAAAGCCACGCCCGAGGTGACCGCCTCGATGACGCGCAGTGGATCGATGCGCACCTGCTCGTCGGCGAAACCCGCCATATGCACGCTCTCGATGGACAAGAGCGCAAAGACGCAGGCCGACAGCGCCACGAGGATATGCGTGCGCAGACCGGCAGGATGATCGCGATATTCCCGCTCCGCCCCGATGACCGCACCCAGGATGACCGCGCCGACCATGCGGGCCAGCATGACGGGGTAGGGAATTTCGGTCTTCCCGAAGAGGTCGGCGGCGATCTGTTCCATGGGCTGCCAAACGACGGAACGCCAAAGCGGTTCCAGCCGGCAGGAAAAATTTCCCGGCACGCCAGCACTTTCCCCAAGATCGCGAATTTTTTTGATATTTTGCGCTTGTCGAACCGAAAACCCTGTTCTATAGAGGCGCCGCTGGTCACGGAGTGTAGCGCAGTCTGGTAGCGCACCACGTTCGGGACGTGGGGGTCGAGTGTTCGAATCACTCCACTCCGACCAGCCGAAAGCCCGGAAAACCGAGCTTTGCACTTTCCCGAAACCCTTCCGAAATTTTAAATATCGAAGTCACGGCGCTGCTTGCCGGCGCGTTGCGTCGAACGCCCGGCATGGGCCATTTCGCAAGGCAATTCTTACGGAACAAAACCGCCGGCGTTTCATTGCTTTCTCCGTCTATCACCCATCGAGGAGATTTCCATGAAAACGCTAGCCGATATTTTCGAGCATACGCTCCAGGACATCTATTACGCCGAGAACGCCATCACGAAGGCGCTTCCGAAGGTGGCTAAGGCAGCCTCCGATGCGAAGCTCAAGAAGGCGGCCGAGGATCATCTGGAGGAAACCAAGGGCCAGATCAAGAAACTGGACCAGGTCTTCAAGTCGATCGGCAAGAAGCCTTCGGGCGAGAAGTGCGATGCGATCGAAGGCCTGATCAAGGAAGCCGACGGCCTCATGAAGGAAGCGTCGGGCACCGCGCTCGATGCCGGCCTGCTGGCAGCCTGTCAGGCGGTCGAGCACTATGAAATCTCGCGTTACGGTTCGCTTCGCGAATGGGCCAAGGATCTCGGCCATGACGAAGCGCATAAATTGCTGAGCGAGATTCTCGACGAGGAAAAGGCGACGAACAACAAGCTGACCAACCTCGCGGTCACATCCATCAACAAGACCTCGGCGACGAAGAAGGCCGCTTGAGCCTTCACGCCCCCTCTCCCGAACCGGCCATTCATGGCCGGTTTTTCGTGCCGGCTGTTTCCTTTGCCGACAAGCAGGATCACCTATGGCCAGGGAGGACACCCCGCGACCGGCATGACGAGCCGTTGAAACGCTTCTTTCGCGCCGTTTCCCGCCCGCACTGTTGCAAATCCGCAAGGTTTCCGGCGCTTCGACGGGGACAATCATAAAGTTCGCGACGGGTGATTCCCCTTTTGCGCGGGCTGCGCTATGGCGAATCGAGGCTCGTTTTCGAGTCGCCCCCTACCGGCCGCACCGAAGTCCAAGGAACTGGCACATATGAACTCCCGCATTGCAATTCTGGCAGGCGTCGCGCTTGCCCTCGCCGGATGCACCACCGCCACCGTCGCGTCCAATCCGCTGCAGGCCCGCTGGAACGGCAAGACGGCCGGCACCTTCTTTGCGGCCTATGGCCCGCCGCAGTCCGACAGCGCGGGCTCGGGCGGCTCGACGCTCTACAAGTGGCGCGGCGGCTTTGCCAAGGGCAAGTCCTGCACGGTCGAACTCAGCGTGAGCGAGAGCTACAGGATCAACAATATCCGCGCCGTCGCCGATCGTCCCGATCCGAAGGGCGGCCCCTCGCACTGCGAAAAGGTTCTCGACGCCGCCAAGTAAGGACGGCCCGTCGATTGATCTCTTTCAAGGCCGTGCGGCAACGCGCGGCCTTTTCCTTTGGAGGACAGGAATGCACGAAGACCGCCTCTATCACGACCCCGACCTCGCCGACTTCTACGATCTCGAAAACGACTGGGGACGTTCCCCCGATTTCGACTACTGCCTGTCGCTCGCCAAGGATGCCGCAAGCGTGCTGGACCTCGGCTGCGGCACGGGGGCGCTTACCGTGGCGCTGGCCGAGGGGCGGACGGTGGTCGGCGTCGATCCCGCACCTGCCATGCTGGAGATAGCGCGGGCGAAACCGGGTACGGCTGAGTTCATTGAGGGCGATGCCCGCACGCTGAGGCTCGGCCGCCGTTTCGATCTCGTGCTGCTCACCGGACACGCCTTTCAGGTCTTCCTGACACAAGAAGACCGGCGCGCCGCACTTGCCACAATCGCCGCGCATCTCGCCCCTGCCGGCCGCTTCATCTTCGACAGCCGCAACCCGGCCTGCCGCGAGTGGGAGGAATGGGGACCGGAGGGCTCGCTGCGGACCGTCGATCATCCCCGTTTCGGCCCCGTCTCCGCCTGGAACGACGTCGCCCACGACCCCGCCACCGGCATCGTGACCTACGGCACCCATTACGAAATCCAGGCAACGGGCAAACGCCTCTCGGCCGCCTCGCACATTGCCTTTGCGGAAAAGACGGAGTTGGCGGCCCTGATTGCCGAGGCCGGCCTCAAGGTCGATCGATGGCTTGGCGACTGGGAAGGGAACGAATGGCGCGACGGCGCGAAAGAGCTTATTCCGCTCGGCCGGCTCGCGTGAAGGCCTTGCAGATACCGGCGAAGACGATGCAGAAGCCGATCACCGGCTCTGCAAGAGATGTCCCCACAGCATCATGAGGGGGCGGGCCGTCGAGCGCATGGCGAAGTGGCTGCCGACGGGATAATGCAGCGCCGTGCCCAGGCGGCGCCGGCTCCAGTCGCCGCCCTCCAGCGTGAACTCGCCCTCCGTCAACGGCAGAACGACGGACGGATATGGCTGAATGTAATCGGGAAAACGCGTATAGGGCGCCAGGATCGTCAGGCCGATGCGGACATCGTTGCGCTGCTCCAGGCCATGTTCGCCGATCAGCACCGCATGGGCATGGTCGCGCTCGAAATTCACGCTGGCATAAGGCCCTGCCGGCCCCTGATGCCAGGCCATGACATCGCGCAGGTCGGCGAGCGCATCGGAAAGCCCTCGTCCCTGCGCGCCCTGCTTGGCAAGAAGACGCAGCGCCGCATCGAAGCTTGCCGGGCGGGCGCCCTTGCTCGACGGATCACCCGTAGCCGCCATGTGAGCACCCGGCTTCTGCAGCTTGTGGATCACCTTGCAGCCGGTAAATTTCGCCATCAACGGCGAGGCCGCCGATACGACGACATTGCCCATCGCGTCGATCACATGCTGCAACGATCTCGGCCTGCCGCCCCAGGAACGGCTGACATTGCGCGCAGCAACCACCGGCGTCGCCAGGAACGGATCCCTGCTTTCCTGTTTGCGCCGGTTCAATGAGGTCATGCTTTTCAGTCCGACATGTCAAAAGCGAATAGGTGCCTCAGCGGCCTCGAGCACGGCCGTCGATGGTCAAACGAAATGACGGAGAAATGACGCGAGATCAATGTACCCCGACGACTTTTGCCGTCGTAGCGGCATTCATTTTTTCGATGGAGTTCATATCGAAGCGCGATGCCCGGCCGTGCATCGGAATCGTCATCTCTTTGGTGAAAAGAGTGCGTGGCTGGGGCGCCAGGATTCGAACCTGGGAATGCCGGTACCAAAAACCGGTGCCTTACCGCTTGGCGACGCCCCAACACGGCGGGTGCCTGATTAGCAAAGGGCGCGGGGGTGGACAATGGTTAAGTTCTCTCTTCCGCGATTAATTCTCGCTCGCCGCGATTTGGAATGCGGGGCAGCTTGGTGCTTGGCAGGCGGGTTGGCGGCGGATAGGGTCCTGCGACGACCATCCTGGGCGGCTGGGCCTCATCGACAGGCCTGCGCGCCGCCATTCTCACGAGGAGCCATGATGTCCCAGTTTCGCGCCCGTCCGCCGGCCGTGCCTACCGTTCTTCTCGACGATGCCGTCGTGCGCGTCACGCGCTGGGATTTCGAGCCGGGCGCCGATACCGGCCATCACGTACACGGGCTGGGATACGTGGTGGTGCCGATGACCGATTGCGACTTCCTGATCGAGGAGGACGCGGGCGAGCGGCGCGTGCACAGCAAGACGGGCGCGGTCTACCGGCGCGAGGCCGGCGTGGCGCACAATGTCGTCAATGGCGGCGACAAGCCGATGAGCTTCATCGAAATCGAATACAAGTGACTGCCGTGTCCACTCTCCCGCAAGACGAGGCGCCGCGCTTCGACCTCGAATTCAAGCCGGCCTATGGCGAGGCGGTGCCGGTTGCGCCGCGCGTCCAGCGCATCACCGTCAACAATCCGAGCGCCTTCACCTTCCACGGCACGAACAGCTACATCGTCGGCGACAGATCGGTGGCCGTCGTCGATCCCGGTCCGGAAGACGAGGCGCATTTCGCCGCGCTGATGCGCGCGCTCGCCGGGCGCGAGGTGACGCATATCGCCGTCAGCCACACGCACCGCGACCATTCTCCGCTCGCCCGACGGCTGAAGGCGGAAACGGGCGCGATCATCGTCGCCGAGGGGCCGCACCGGGCGGCGCGTCCGCTGCATGAGGGCGAAAGCAACCCCTTCGCGGAGAGTTCGGACATCGACTTCATGCCCGATATCGCGCTTGGCCATGGCGGGCGCGTGGAGGGCGACGGCTGGGTGCTGACGGCGCTTCTTACCCCCGGCCACACGGCCAACCACGCGGCCTTCGCACTCGACGGGCCTGATGGCATCGTGTTTTCCGCCGATCATGTCATGGCCTGGGCGACGACCATCGTCGCGCCGCCGGATGGCGCCATGGCCGACTACATGGCTTCGCTGGAACGCCTGCTCGAAAGGGACGACCGCATCTATTTTCCCGGCCATGGCGGGCCGGTCCGCGAGCCGGCCTCGTTCCTGCGCGGCCTTCGCACCCATCGGCGCATGCGCGAGCGGGCGGTGCGCGAGCGCATCCGGGCGGGCGACCGGCTGATCGCGGACATGGTGAAGGTCATCTACCGCGAGACCGACCCGCGCCTGCATGGCGCCGCCGCCCTTTCGGTACTGGCACATCTGGAGGATCTGGTGGCGCGCGGCGAAGTGGTGACCGAAGGGCCGCCCTCGCTGAAGGGGCTCTATTTCCCGGCACCGGGCTCTTAATCCCCGGCGATGCCGAGCAGCTCGGCGTCGAGCGCCTTCAGATAGCCCTCGACAAGCTCGGCGCCGATGCCGAGATCGTGCGGTCCGTAGCGCGAGGCAGCACGCATGTCGACCAGCGTCGTCTCGGCCTCTTCGCGCAGGCGGATGACGAGATCGAAGCGGAAGCCGAAGATCGGCGAGCGCCATTCACCCTGCAAAAGCACGTCGCCGGGGCCGCCGATATGCGGCAGGGTCGGCGTCGCCTCCGGGCGAGCCTCGGGGATCGGCACTTCGCCAAGCTCCTCCTGGCTCTTCGCCACCTTGCTCGGATCGACGATGAGATCTTCGAGATCGGCCAGGATATTGTCGAGACCGGCCTCGCTGGTGACGGTGATGCCGTAGGCCGTGGCGACCTTGCGCACACCCTGATAGACGCGGTCGAGCGCGCCTTCGTAGCGCCGGCCGGACAGGGCCGGATAGGCTTCGAGCTGCACCTCGCGGTCACGCGCCGTCACCACGCCGGCGCGGGGCAGCCAGTCCTGCTGGGCGGACGGCTGCGAAAGCCAGGGCGGCGGGGCGAGCGTATCGGTCGTCACGTCATAGAGCGCGGGGCGATAGATATAGGCGTAGGCCGCGGCACCGGAGACGCCGAGCGGCAAGAGCGCGAAGAGCAGCGCCGTCAACGCCGCCTTGCCGCCGCGCGCACCGACCATCCAGAGCTGCGCGAGGCCGACGGCCGCCAGCAGCACGGCCAGTCCGGCCATCGCGGCGGCAAAGCCGGCGAGCGCCAGAAAGTGCGGCGTCGTCAGCGGGCCGAAGCGATGCGACAGCACGACGGCAAGGAACAGCACGCAGGAAAACAGCGCAAGCCGCCGCGCCCAGTGCGCCGCATGGGAAACAGGCCGTTCGTACTGGATCGTGATCGCCATGGCCTCACCCGATATGCATCTGCCGTCTCTCTTCCCTAGCGCAGGGCGGCTGATTTTTCCATTGGCGTCATGTCCGGCATCAGCGGTGGTTTTCGGATGCGCACCGCCCAAAAAACCTTGCGTGCCGTAAATTTGCCACGCTCGTTAACGACGGTTCATAAACGGGGGTACTTTCTTGACGCGCGAGCGAACGAAATCGCGTTTCGCGCGTTTGCTGGACTTGATTTAGGAGAAGACGATGTTGCCGACGCAAACTGCCGCCGACACACCTGTCGCCATCACGACTGGCGAACCCGCCCTCCCCCTGGAGCTTCTCGAACTTGAATTGTCGCTCGACGGTTTCTCCGGCGACGAGGCGAGCTTTGCCGAGGCCGTGCGGACCGCCGCCACGCAGCTCGGCGGCGATTATCTTTTCGAGCTTCCCGCGTCCGGCCTCGCCGAAGACTGCCTGCGCATCGCCGCCCTTCGCGTGCCCAAGGGCGATGATGGCGCCCTGAGCGTGGTCTTCGCGCTGCTCGATGCCGAGGGCTCGGCCATCCGCGTGGAAAATCCCGACGAGACGACGGCCGACCTGAAGCGGTTCGCCGATGCCTTCGTCGATGTGCTGCAACGCATATGAGGACAGGCCTCCGGACAGCGCCTGCGAAAATCTGCGATCACGCCGGGCGTGATTGCAATCCCTCTGTACACTGTCGAGCGACATGCGTTAGGCCTGTCGCATAACAGTTTCCGGAGCTCCCATGTCGAAGACCCTGATTCGCTTCGCCGCCCTTGCCGCGACCGCGCTTCTTCTCGCCGGCTGCCAGACAGCCGCCGAGATGCGCGCCCATGACGAGGACAAATGCCGCGCCTATGGTTTCCGCCCGAACACCGATGCCTTCGCGGAATGCCTGCAGCGCATCGATCTCGACCGCCGCGCCGATTTCCGCGCCACGCGCATGGACCCGATCCTATGGGAACGGCCGATGGTCGTTTACGTGCGCGGCAAGCGCCCCTGATCTCTCAGGCGCTTACCCCTTGCCGTTGAACGCGGCCTGCGCTGCGGCAAGCCTTGCGATCGGCACGCGGAAGGGCGAACAGGACACGTAATCGAGCCCCGCATCCTCGCAGAAATGGATCGAGGCCGGGTCGCCGCCATGTTCGCCGCAGATGCCGAGCTTCAGGTCGCCGCGCGTGCGCCGGCCACGCTCGGCGGCGATGCGGATGAGTTCGCCCACACCATCGAAATCGAGCTGCACGAACGGGTCCTGCTCGACGATGCCCTTCTGGATATAGGTCGACAGGAACGCCGAGGCGTCGTCGCGCGAGATGCCGAAGGTCGTCTGCGTCAGGTCGTTGGTGCCGAAGGAGAAGAACTCGGCCGATTCGGCGATGACATGCGCGCGCAGCGCCGCACGCGGCAGCTCGATCATCGTGCCGGTGAGATAATTGATCGGCACGCCGCTTTCATCGATGACGGCCTTGGCGACCGCCTCGATGCGGGCCTTCACATAATCCAGCTCCGCCTTGAGGCCGACCAGCGGCACCATGATTTCGGGCTCGACGGCGGCACCGGTTGTCTTGGCAGCTTCCGCGGCCGCCTCGAAAATGGCACGGGCCTGCATTTCGGCGATTTCCGGGTAGGAAATGGCGAGGCGGCAGCCGCGATGACCGAG
Source organism: uncultured Shinella sp. (assembly GCA_965650295.1). Taxonomy (GTDB): domain Bacteria; phylum Pseudomonadota; class Alphaproteobacteria; order Rhizobiales; family Rhizobiaceae; genus Shinella. The sequence goes on from CBFGOD010000044.1 coordinate 10,796, forward strand.
CATGGGGTTGAATTCGTGCAGCGTATCCACCCGGTGGCGCAGCACGGCCTCATCGATGGAAAGCGCCGTCGCCACTTCGGCGATCTCCTCGTCCGTCTTCGGCAGGAACTCGTGCAGCGGCGGATCGAGCAGACGGATCGTCACGGGCAGGCCGTGCATGATCTCGAAGAGTTCGGCAAAGTCCGAACGCTGCATGGGCAGAAGCTTGGCCAGCGCGGCGCGGCGGCCGGCTTCGTCCTCGGCGAGGATCATCTCGCGCATCACATTGATGCGGTTGCCCTCGAAGAACATATGCTCGGTGCGGCAGAGGCCGATGCCCTCCGCGCCGAAGGAGCGCGCGGCGCGGGCATCCGCCGGCGTTTCGGCATTGGTGCGCACCTTCATGCGGCGCGTGCGGTCCGCCCATTCCATGATGCGGCCGAAATCGCCCGACAATTCGGGCTGAAGCATAGGGATCTCGCCCTTCAGCACCTGGCCTGAGGAGCCGTCGATGGTGATGACGTCGCCCTTCTTCAGCGTCACGCCCTGCGCCACCAGCATCTCGTTGCGCAGGTCGACGCGCAGCGTACCGGCACCGGAAACGCAGGGGGTGCCCATGCCGCGCGCCACGACCGCCGCGTGGCTGGTCATGCCGCCGCGTGTGGTCAAAATGCCCTCGGCGGCGTGCATGCCGTGAATGTCTTCCGGGCTCGTCTCGATGCGCACGAGGATGACCTTGCGGCCCTCTTCCTGTGCCTGCACGGCCTCTTCCGAGGTGAAGACGATGGCGCCCGTCGCGGCACCGGGCGATGCCGGCAGGCCGGAGCCGATGACGTCGCGGCGCGCGCGCGGATCGATGGTCGGGTGCAGCAGCTGATCGAGCGAGGCGGGATCGATGCGCGAAACGGCTTCGCCTTCGGTGATCAGCCCTTCCTCCGCCATTTCGACGGCGATCTTCAGCGCGGCCTTGGCGGTGCGCTTGCCAGAACGGGTCTGGAGCATCCAGAGCTTGCCGCGCTCGATGGTGAATTCGAGATCCTGCATGTCGCGGTAGTGCTGTTCCAGCCGGTCGCAGATGTCGCGGAACTCGGCGAAAGCCTCCGGCATCAGCTTTTCCAGCGAGGGGCGGTCGGAGCCCGAGGCGAGACGCGCCTCCTCGGTGATGTTCTGCGGCGTGCGGATGCCGGCCACGACATCCTCGCCCTGGGCGTTGACGAGAAACTCGCCGTAGAGCTTGTTTTCGCCCGTCGAGGGATTGCGCGTGAAGGCCACGCCGGTTGCCGAGGAATTGCCGAGATTGCCGAAGACCATGGCCTGGACATTGACGGCGGTGCCCCAGACGGCGGGGATATTGTGCAGCGTGCGATAGGTGACGGCACGCGCATTCATCCAGCTTGCGAACACGGCACCGATGGCGCCCCAGAGCTGGACCTCAGGATCCTGCGGAAAATCCTCGCCCAGTTCCTCGCGGATGATCTCCTTGTAGCGCGCAATGACATGCTGCCATTCGACGGCGGAGAGTTCGGTGTCCTGCTCATGGCCGAGCCGGCCCTTCTCGTCCTCGAGGATTTCCTCGAAGACCTCGTGATCGAGGCCCATGACGACATCGCCGTACATCTGGATGAAGCGGCGGTAGCTGTCCCAGGCGAAGCGCGCATCGCCGGCATCGTGGCCAAGCGCTTCAACGGTCTTGTCGTTGAGGCCGAGGTTCAGCACCGTGTCCATCATGCCCGGCATGGAGGCCCGCGCACCGGAGCGTACGGAAAGCAGGAGCGGCTTCGTCATGTCGCCGAAGGCGCGGCCGGTGATGACCTCCATCTGGCGCAGCGCGTCGCGGACCTGGTCCTTCAGCCCCGCCGGCAGGGCGCGGCCGTTGTCGTAATAATGATTGCAGGCGGCGGTGACGATGGTGAGACCCGGCGGCACCGGCAGGCCGAGATTGCACATCTCGGCGAGGTTCGCACCCTTGCCGCCCAGAAGATTGCGATCGCCGGCACTCCCCTCCGCACGACCATCTCCAAAGGTATAGACCCACTTCTCCATCGACGCCTCCCCAAATGCGTTTTCTCAATCTACAGGAACTGCATCCCTTTGAAAACGCGACGCGAGGAGAATTTTGCCGCACTGCGTCAAAATTAGGACGGCACCGCAACATTATGTGAAGACGATATAAGCGGCAGGCCGACCGCCATCGCCGTCAATTCCCCTCGATGGAAAGCCCCTTCTCATCCACCCGGATTTCGACGCCGTCAGGCTTATTCTCCTGCTGATAGGCATAATAGGAAAACCCGGCCACCACGACGATGAGGGCGCCGATGACCATGTAAAGTGCGTCTCTGCTCACGAGTTGATCCCCGATAGTCAAGCTGCCTGCAACAGCGCAGGCACCGGGAAACGCATTGCGCCGGCTTTTGTTCCAACCGCTTGCGCGACATGTTGCGCATGTTGCGAAAACCACAACATTCATAAATACAATCATTAAATTTCAATTACTTACCTTACAACAGAAAACGACTTGTTATCGAATTTCCAACGTGTTCTTCATGATGTCAGCATTCCTGAAGGACACGACGCATGGCCATTTCGGCAACACCTAAGAAGATCGATCGCGGCGAATTCGCCGTTTTGTGCATCGGTGGGTTTCTTCTCTCCATCGCCTATGGCGTGACTTTCCTGATCCCGATGCTGGTAGGCCAGCGCGGCGGGGACGAAGCGCTGGCCGGCCTCATCATCTCGGCCGCGACCGTCAGCACCGTCATTCTCGTCATCGTGTCCGGCCATATCGCCGATGCCGTCGGCTCTGCCCGGGCGGTGTCCGTCGCGGGGCTTTTTCTGGCAGCGTCGGGGCTGGGATTTGCCGTGGTTCCCTCGGCCGGGTTCGGCCTGATGACCGTCGGTTTCGTCCTCGGCATCGGCTGGGGCCTGTTCTATACGCTCGGCCCCATTCTGGTCGCCGCGATCATCGAGCCGGAACATCGCATCCGGTTCTTCGCGCTGCTTTCAGGATCCATGATGTCGGGCATCGGCACCGGGCCGATCATCGGTCGCATCGCCAGCGCCTGGTCCCTGCCGATCGAGACGGCTTTCGCATTCGCGTCTATCGCCAGCCTGGTCGGTGGAGCACTCTACTTCTGGCTCCATGTCCGATTGACGGCCGCCGGCAAGATACTGCCCCAGGTCAACAAGATCTCGTTTGCCGCAGCGCGCCGGGTCGTGCGCTCGCCGGCCATGTATTCCATCGTCATGGTGGGTCTTGGCGGTGCGATCTTCGGCGGGCTTTCCAGCTTTCAGACAAGCTATGCCAAAGCGCACGGCTTCGATTACGCGCTGTTCTTCAGCGGCTTCATATCCGCAGCTATCCTGAGCCGGCTGTTCCTTTCCGGATATGTCGTGAAGAAGGATCCATTCTATTCGCTTCTGGTGCTGACCAGCCTGACGCTGGCCTCGATCCTTGTATTCGCAACCCTCACGTCCAGCCATCTGGTCTATGTCGCCGCCGCGGCGATGCTGGGGCTGGGCTATGGGCTGACCTATTCCGTCATCAACGGTCTCGCCGCCAACGAAGCGCCCGCGGGGCTCATGCCGCAATCGCTCCTGTTGTTCTCGCTGGCCTACTTCATCGGCGTCTTCGGTTTTCCGCTGATCGCCGGCAGCTTGATCGTGTTTGCCGGCATCCAGACGATGCTATACGTTTTGCTGATGCTTGCAGTCGCGAATACGTCCCTCGTTGTATTCCGCATCGCCCGCCGCCTTCGGGTCGGGGCAGACGCAAGACCCCTACAGGGTTAGGAGACCTACGACGCCTCGCGCAACTGCTCGGCCGTCTGGAGATCGACCGACACCAGTTGCGACACGCCCTGCTCGGCCATGGTGACGCCGAAGAGGCGGTTCATGCGGGCCATGGTGATGGGGTTGTGGGTGATGATGATGAAGCGGGTCTCGGTGGAGGCCGCCATCTCGTCCATCAGGTTGCAATAGCGCTCGACATTGTGGTCGTCGAGCGGCGCGTCCACTTCGTCCAGCACGCAGATCGGCGCGGGATTGGTGAGGAAGACGGCGAAGATCAGCGCCATGGCGGTCAGCGCCTGCTCGCCGCCGGAGAGCAGCGTCATCGTCTGCGGCTTCTTGCCGGGCGGGCGGGCGAGGATTTCAAGCCCGGCATCGAGCGGGTCGTCGCTCTCGATCAGCTGCAATTCCGCCGTGCCGCCGCCGAACAGGTGGGTGAACAGGCGCTGGAACTGCACGTTGACCACTTCGAAGGCGGCGAGCAGCCGCTCGCGGCCCTCGCGGTTGAGGCTCTGGATCGCCGAGCGCAGCTTGCGGATCGCCTCGATGATGTCCTCACGCTCGGCAACGAGAGCATCGAGCTTTTCCGTCAGCTCCTTCTGCTCCTCCTCGGCGCGCAGGTTCACCGCGCCCAGCCGTTCACGCTCGATCTTGAGACGGTCGAGTTCGCGTTCGCGCTCGCGTGGATCGGGCAGCGGCGCATCGGCGGGATGGCCGGTGAGGCGCAGCGCCTCGTGCGGTGCGCAGGAGAGCGCCTCGCGGATGCGCGCCTCGCCCTCGACGCGGCGCTCGCGGGCCGAGACGAGGCGTTCTTCCGCGCGGCCTCTGATCTCGCGGGATTCGGCGAGCTGCGAAAGCGCGGTGGCGGCGATGCGGTCGGCCTCGCGCTGGCGGTTTTCGGCCTCCTGCAGGGCGTCGGCGGCTTCGCGGCGGGCGGCTTCGGCATTGGTGAGGCCGGTCAGGAGTTCGCGGCG
>CBFGOD010000045.1:0-15461 GCA_965650295.1 uncultured Shinella sp.
AGGAAACCCGTTCCGCCTCGCTTCGGTCTCTTGCGCGCGCTGAACCTCTACAGAGTGCCAGCCCGCCGGCACAGTCGCTGGCCGATGTCGCAGCGCGTGTTAAAGCCGCGTCCGAGCGTCATATTGCTGCCAACCGCGAGCCGTCGACAGAGCGCGAGGTGTTCGCCGCTGAATCGGCGCAGGTTGTTGCGTGCGAAGAAAGCCCTGTTGTCACGGCACGCGTTGCCGCTACGGCGCGCCGTTTCGCGCCGTTGAGCGACGCTATCGAGGCTGCTAGTGAGAAAGTCGAGACCGCGGCTTCCCGTAGTGAACTGGACCAGGTTTCCGTGGTCGAGCCGATTGAAGACAGCCCCGTCAGCCGCGAGATCGCCGCTCTCGTGTCGCCCGCCGTCAGCGAACGTGTCGCGCAGTCTTTCGGCGCGCTTGCGGAAGCCGTCGATGCCGGCCCGCGCCGTTCCTTCGACGAGATCGCCGAGGACATGCTGCGCCCGATGCTGCAGGAATGGCTCGACGACAACCTGCCGACCCTCGTGGAGCGGCTGGTGCGTGAGGAAATCGAACGGGTGGCGCGCGGCCCGCGCCGCTGACCGACGCCGCCTTTCTTCAAAAGATGAATTGAGCCGCGCCGGGCCACCCGGTGCGGCTTTTCTTCTGATATTGTTGACTCCATGCCGGCCATCCGGTTTACAAAACCCAACCGATAAACAGCAGGCCACGCACGAAAATGCTTGAAAAAACCTATGATTCCGCAGCGGTCGAGCCGCGCATCGCCAAAACGTGGGAAGAGGCGGATGCCTTCCGCGCCGGCGAGGGTGCCAAGCCCGGCGCCGAAACCTTCACCATCGTGATCCCGCCGCCGAACGTTACGGGTTCGCTGCATATGGGCCATGCGCTCAACAATACGCTGCAGGACATCATGGTCCGCTTCGAGCGCATGCGCGGCAAGGACGTGCTGTGGCAGCCGGGCATGGACCATGCCGGCATCGCGACCCAGATGGTCGTCGAGCGTAAGCTCGCCGCCGAAAAGCTGCCGGGCCGTCGCGAGATGGGCCGTGAAGCCTTCATCGACAAGGTCTGGGAGTGGAAGGCTGAGTCGGGCGGCCTGATCTTCAACCAGCTGAAGCGCCTCGGCGCCTCCTGCGACTGGTCGCGCGAACGCTTCACCATGGACGAGGGCCTGTCCGAAGCCGTGCTCGAAGTCTTCGTCTCCCTCTACAAGGAAGGCCTGATCTATCGCGGCAAGCGTCTCGTCAACTGGGACCCGAAATTCGAAACGGCGATTTCCGATCTCGAAGTCGAGAACAAGGAATCCGACGGCCATATGTGGCACTTCAAGTACCCGCTGGCTGACGGTGCGACCTACACCTATGTCGAGAAGGATGCAGACGGCAACGTCACCTTCCAGGAAGAGCGCGACTATATCTCGATCGCGACGACCCGTCCCGAGACGATGCTGGGCGACGGCGCGGTTGCCGTTCATCCGACCGACGAGCGTTATGCGCCGATCGTCGGCAAGCTTTGCGAAATCCCGGTTGGCCCGAAGGAACACCGCCGCCTGATCCCGATCATCACCGACGAATATCCGGAGAAGGATTTCGGCTCGGGTGCGGTCAAGATCACCGGCGCGCATGACTTCAACGACTACCAGGTCGCCAAGCGCAACAACATTCCGCTCTACCGCCTGATGGACACGCAGGCCGCGATGCGCGCCGATGGCGAGCCCTATGCGGTTTATGCCGCGCAGGCGCTCGATATCGCCAAGTCCGGCCATGTGCCCGGCGAAGCAGAGGTCGACGATATCAACCTCGTTCCCGATGAGTATCGCGGTCTCGATCGCTACGAGGCGCGCAAGCGCATCGTCGATGCCATCAATGCCGAGGGCCTTGCCGTTACCGTCAAGGATGCCGAAGGCAACGACATTCCCTATGTCGAGAACAAGAAGGTCATGCAGCCCTTCGGCGATCGTTCCGGCGTCGTCATCGAGCCGATGCTGACGGACCAGTGGTTCGCCGACGCCAAGACGCTGGCGCAGCCCGCCATCGCCTCCGTTCGCGAGGGCCGCACCAATTTCGTTCCGAAGAACTGGGAAAAGACCTATTTCGAATGGATGGAAAACATCGAGCCGTGGTGCATTTCGCGCCAGCTCTGGTGGGGCCACCAGATTCCGGCCTGGTACGGTCCGGATGGTCAGGTCTTCGTCGAAAAGACCGAGGAAGAGGCCCTGCACGCCGCCATCCAGCATTACATCGCCCATGAAGGCCCGTGGAAGGCCTGGGTCGAGGAAAAGCTCGAGAACTTCGCGCCCGGCGAGATCCTGACGCGCGACGAGGATGTGCTCGACACGTGGTTCTCCTCCGCGCTCTGGCCGTTCTCGACGCTCGGCTGGCCGGAAAAGACACCGGAACTGGCGAAATACTACCAGACCGACGTGCTGGTCACCGGCTTCGACATCATCTTCTTCTGGGTCGCCCGCATGATGATGATGGGCCTGCACCTCATGAAGGATGAGCTCGGTAATCCGGTCGAGCCGTTCCACACCGTCTATGTCCACGCCCTCGTGCGCGACAAGAACGGGCAGAAGATGTCGAAGTCGAAGGGCAACGTCATCGACCCGCTCGAGCTGATCGACGAATACGGTGCGGACGCGCTGCGCTTCACGCTGGCCATCATGGCCGCGCAGGGCCGCGACGTGAAGCTCGATCCGGCGCGCATTGCCGGTTACCGCAACTTCGGCACCAAGCTTTGGAACGCCACGCGCTTTGCCGAAATGAACGGCGTTGCCTCGGATCCGAAATTCGTGCCGGAGACGGCGTCGTTGACCATCAACCGCTGGATCCTGACGGAACTCGCCCGCACCGCGCGCGACGTTACGGAAGCCATCGAGACCTACCGCTTCAACGATGCGGCCGGTACGCTCTACCGCTTCATCTGGAACCAGTTCTGCGACTGGTATCTGGAGCTGCTGAAGCCGGTCTTCTCCGGTGAGGATGAGGCGGCCAAGGCGGAATCGCAGGCCTGCGCGGCTTACGTTCTGGAAGAGACCTACAAGCTGCTGCATCCCTTCATGCCCTTCATGACGGAAGAGCTGTGGGCGCATACGGCGGGTGAGGGCAAGAACCGCGACAATCTGATCTGCCATGCCGAATGGCCGGCCCCGGCTTACGGTGACGACGCCGCGGCCGACGAGATCAACTGGCTGATCGACCTCGTGTCCGGCATCCGCTCGGTCCGCGCCGAGATGAACGTGCCGCCGAGCGCCACGGCGCCGCTCATCGTGGTCGGTGCGAATGCACTGACCCAGAAGCGGCTTGCAACGCATGACAGCGCGATCCGTCGCCTGGCGCGCGTCTCCGAGATCGGTCTTGAGGGCACGGCCCCGAAGGGCGCCGCCCAGATCGTCGTCGGCGAGGCCACCGCCTGCCTGCCGCTTGGCAACCTGATCGATCTCGGCGCCGAAAAGGCGCGCCTCGAAAAGGCGATCGAGAAGGCGAAGGCGGAAGCCGGCCGTATTCAGGGCAAGCTCTCGAACGAAAAATTCGTCGCCAACGCCAAGCCCGAAGTGGTGGAAGCCGAACGCGAGCGTTTTGCCGAACTGGAGCAGCAGCTCGCCAGCCTCGCCGTTGCATTGACCCGGGTCAGCGAAGCCGGTTGATTCTAATCTTCGCGTGTAAATTCGTCAGAAAACCGCGTCGGCGACCCCGGCGCGGTTTTTTATTCGCCTCGTGGCTGCAAAATTCCCATTGTGGTCGAAATGTGACATGCTGCCTTAATAAGGGAATAATTGACTGTAGTTTGAGATATTTTGGCGAAATTGTGGAAATTTTTTCCCGGCGATGCGATTGCTGAGGTGCTTCAGAGAAATCTTACGTAATTCTGTGGGCACGGATCGGAAATCACAGGCAAGAAGTGGGGTTTGCCAAGGCGGCGTGCGTCTTCGATAGTCATTCTTGGAGAGGCGCGGGACAGAGGCGGTCGTGCCTGCGCAAGACTTATGCAGGGGAGGTTTTGCATGTTTGGAAAGAATTTTGGCCGTGGGCTGATGGCGGCAAGCGCGCTGTTTGCGGCGACATCGGCACATGCCGGCGGTCTGGAACGCGGCGGCTACAATATCGATCTGCTGTTCGATCCGTCGGATTACGCGTTTGAAAGCGCGGTGACCTATGTCAATCCGCAGCGTGAATTGAACAATGTCCGAGACTCAATTCCTCTTCCCGTAACCTCAGGTGGTGATGGGGATTTGAGCGGTCGTCCGTCGGATGGCATCCGCGACACAGAAGGCTATTGGGTTCCACGCATCGGATTTAAGGCAGCGTTCGGCGAAGCGATCGACTGCATGGCTGACTACTCTCAACCATGGGGCGCTCACAGTAATCCAGGCAGCGACTGGGCTGGTGCCAACGACAACATCGAAACCAAGATCACGAGCAACAATTACGCGGCGACCTGCTCTTATTCTTTCGATATGGGGCAAGGAAAGCTCCGCTTGATTGGTGGGGGCTTCTATCAGGAAGTGTCCGGATTCAAGGACCGTCTGGTTGCTGATCTCAGCCCGCTTGGCTTGCCCTTGTCTGGTGTGGGGCGTCTCAAGCTGGAAGGCGACGGTTGGGGTTGGCGTGCCGGTGCGGCCTATGAAATTGAGGAATATGCTCTTCGGACGAGCCTCGTCTATAATAGCGCCGTAAAACTGGACGATATCACGGGTACGCTGGACCTGACGCAGCTTCCACCGAGTGCCACGAACCCGCTGGCGGGTGTGTCGACGCCGGTCTACGGTTCTGCCGAGATGCCCGCTTCGCTTGAATTCAAGGTCCAAACGGGCGTAGCGCCCGATTGGCTTGTATTCGGTTCGGTCAAATGGACGGATTGGAGCACTTTGCAGAGCTTGCCGTTCTGCGCAGTGGCTACGCGTGGTCTTGTGTCGTGCAGCACACGGACGCCCGGCAATCCTGTCAGCGGTGAAGTGACGTCTCTTGACCTCCTTTACCGCGATGGTTGGACCGTATCGGGGGGCGTTGGACACAAATTCAACGATAATTGGAGCGGCGCTCTTAGCCTGACGTGGGATCGTGGTGTCAGCACCGGTGTTGGTGCGTTGACGGACACCTGGACCCTTGGAACGGGCGTTTCCTACAAGCCGACCGAAAATGTTGAATTGCGTTTGGCCGGTGCGTTGGGCGTACTCACCAGCGGTTCGTCGGGTGTTGTGACGAGCGAAGGCCGTGATTACGGCACGCGCGTCTCCTATGATTTCGGTACGGATATCGTGACGGCGATCTCGACGTCGCTCAAAGTGAAGTTCTGATCGGCGGACCAGACAGCAGGAAAAAGGGCTCGGCGTCATCGCCGGGCCCTTTTTCTTGGTTAACACTTCGTTGCGCTGCCGCCAGCCTTATGGGGAAATCACAGCGAGACGTGAAAATATGTGACGGAATCGCAACACATTTTTTTCCAGAGTTTGCTACACCCCTAGGCAAGCGACGAAATGTCCATTTCCCGCCACAAACGGGGCGCAGCGATACGGATATGTAAACGCGTGAAACCGCGCTTAAGGAAACGATGAGCCAGCCGATGTCATTGCCGCCGGAAACCAGCACGGACCCCGTGCATTCCCGGTTTGGGGCATGGCGAAAGGCCAGGCGCGGAATTGTTGAGTCGATGCCGAAGTCCGAGTTGATGCCGATGAAACTATTGGTAATGGGCCTGTGTCTATCGCTTTCCTCCGGGATGGCGTCCCAGGCTTTCGCATTTGACACGCAATCCGGCGTCAGCCGGGAAAGCGGTCCGTTCGACCTCTTCAAATTCGGATTCTTCTCCTACAAGGAAGGCCGCAAGAGCGATGCCGTCGAGGCCTACCGCTATGCGGCGGAAAAGGGCCATACCGGATCGCGCTGGGCGCTCGCCAACATGTATGCCGACGGCGACGGCGTGCCGGAGAACGATCTCGAAGCCTTCAAGATTTACAGCGAGATCGCCCAGGCCGGCGTGGAGCCGGGCTCGGAAGACACCGGCTACTTCGCCAATGCGCTGATCGCGCTGGCCGGCTACTATCGTCGCGGCATCGCCGACAGCCCCGTCAAGATCGATCTTTCACAGGCCCGCCAGCTCTATTTCCAGGCCGCCTCTGCCTTCGGCCTTCCGGAGGCGCAGTTCCAGCTCGGCCGCATGATGCTGACCGGCGAGGGCGGCTCCGTCAGCGTCCACCAGGCCAAGAAGTGGCTGAACCGCGCCCGCAACAACGGTCATGTCGGTGCGCTCGGCCTTTTCGGCAACATCATCTTCCAGGAAGGCGATGCGGCCCGCGGCCTTGCTTTCATGATCGCCGCGCTGAACCATTGCCCGCCGAAAGATTGCGGCTGGCTGCAGGCCACGCAGGAAGAAGCCTTCTCCGTGGCGAGCGAGGAAGACCGTCGCAAAGGCGTGGCGCTCGCACAGAACATTCGCTTCAATTCGGGCGAATAGCGCAAACCATTGAAATCAGGGTGGGGCGGTTGATCGCCCCCTGAACTACGCGGCCGCCGGCAGCGCGTAGTCGAGCACGGCCACGACCGGAACGTGGTCCGACGGTTTTTCCCAATTGCGCACGTGCTTTTCCACGGCTGTCGAGACGAGCCGGTCGGAGGCTTCGGCCGACAGCATGAGGTGGTCGATGCGGATGCCGTTGTTCTTCGGCCAGGCGCCGGCCTGGTAATCCCAGAACGTATAGAGCGGCGTCGCATCTGAGGAGGCGCGCACGGCGTCCGTGAGGCCGAGATTTTCGAGCCGGCGGAAGGCCTGGCGGGTCGGCGGCAGGTAGAGCGCATCGCGCTCCCAGACCTTCACGTCCCAGCAATCGTGCGGTTCGGGAATGACATTGTAGTCGCCGGCGAGGATCAGCGGCTCCTCGAGCGCCAGGCGGTCCTCGGCAAAGGCGATGAGGCGATCCATCCAGGAGAGCTTGTAGGGATATTTGACCGGATCCTCCGGCGGATTGCCGTTCGGCAGGTAGAGGCAGCAGAAGCGGATTACGCCGCCCTCGACGGAAAAGACGCCCTCGATGAAGCGGGATTGCTCGTCGCCTTCACCGCCCGGCAGCCCGCGCGTCACTTCGTCGGGGCGCATCTTGGAAAGCAGCGCGACGCCGTTGAAGCCCTTCTGGCCATGCGTCTCGATGTGATAGCCGAGCGCCTCGATCTCGGCGCGGGGAAAGCCCTCATCGACCGTCTTGATCTCCTGCAGGCCGACGATATCGGGGTTCGATTCCTTCAGCCAGGCGACGAGATTGTCGATGCGCGCCCGCACGCCGTTGATGTTCCAGGTGGCAATCTTGATCGGCATGCGGGGTTCCTGTGATATTAAATATTAGATCGAGAAGCTGGTGCCGCAGCCGCAGCTGGCGACGGCGTTCGGGTTCTTGATCTGGAAGGACTGGCCAAGCAGGTTGTCGATGAAATCGATCTCCGAGCCGTCCATATAGACGAGGGAGAGCTGGTCGATCAGCACCTTGGCATTGTCCTTTTCGAGCACCATGTCATCGTCCTGCTGGTCCTCGACGAGGTCGAATTTATAGGAAAAGCCGGAACAGCCGCCGCCTTCGACGGAGACGCGCAGCGCCTGCTTGTCGGGCGCGGAACCCAGGATCGATGCGATGCGCCGGGCGGCGGCATCGGAGATGGTAACGGACTTGTCGGTCATGTCTGCCTCCTGCCGGGGTCAAGATCCGGAGAGAATCGCTTCCTGTGCGGATGGCGACGGTTGGGCCGCCTTTCATCCCGCTGCTGTAGGCTATTTCGACAAATATTTGAAAAGATTTGTCTTTCAAGCTCTGCTTGCAGCCGGACTTGCCGCTGTGCACACTATAGGTATGAAGGCATTGAGGCCGCGTCAATGGGCGGCGTGACTGCAGGTGAAGAATGACGTTTGACAGACATGCGCTTGGGTTCGGCGCCGGGCAGCGGGCCATCTATGCCTGCGACCCCTGGGCGACGCGCGGACGGCTTCATGCCGAGAGCGAAAGCCCGACCCGATCGGATTTCCAGCGCGACCGCGACCGCATCGTGCATACGACCGCCTTCCGCCGTCTCAAGCACAAGACGCAGGTCTTCATCGCCGCCGACGGCGACCATTATCGCACGCGGCTGACGCACACGATCGAGGTCGCGCAGATCGCCCGCGCGCTGGCCCGCGCCCTGAAACTCGACGAGGACCTCGCCGAAGGCGTGGCGCTGGTGCACGATTTCGGCCACACGCCCTTCGGCCATACCGGCGAGGACGCATTGCACGCGGTTCTGAAACCCTTCGGCGGCTTCGACCACAACGCTCAGTCACTGCGCATCGTCACCAAGCTGGAGCGGCGCTATGCGGAATTCGACGGGCTGAACCTGACCTGGGAAAGCCTGGAGGGCCTCGTCAAGCACAATGGCCCGCTGATCGGCCCGACCGGCGAATGCACCCATGGCGAGGACGTGCCGCGCCCGATCCTCGAATATTGCGCGATGCATGATCTGGAACTCGGCAGCTTCGCCAGCATGGAAGCGCAGGTTGCCGCGATTGCCGATGACATTGCCTACAATACGCATGACATCGACGACGGTCTGCGCTCCGGCTATCTCACCTTCGAGATGCTGGAGGAGGTGCCTTTTCTCGCCAAGCTCATGAGGGAAGTCTCCGACAAATATCCGGGGCTGGAGGCGCCGCGCTTCACCCACGAGATCATGCGCCGCCAGATCACCCGCATGGTGGAGGATGTCATCGGTTATGCGCAGGCGGCGATCCGCGAGGAACGTCCGGAAAGCGCACAGGACGTGCGCAAGGCGCATCGATGCCTCGCCACCTTCACCGAGGAGATGTCGGTGACGGACAAGCAGATCAAGAAGCTCTTGTTCTCGCGCATCTATCGCCATCCCGAAGTGATGCGCGTGCGCGCCAATGCGGCGGAGATCCTGACCGATCTCTACCACGCCTATATGGACGACCCGCAGCTCATGCAGGGGCACTATTGGGTGGACCGCATTGCCAGCATGCCGGAATCGGCACGCGCCCGTCATGTCGGTGATTATCTCGCCGGAATGACCGACAACTACGCGGTCGACACGCACCGACGGCTGTTTGACCATACCCCGGATTTGCGATAGTCACCCGCCGAACCGAACTACTTCGCAGGATTGGCCCATAAAAGGGCCGCCGCGAGCGGATGGATGAGATGAACCTTTTTACAGACTTCGATAGCAGAATCAAAAACGTACTCGAAGGACTTGAGATCGTGCGTGAGAAGCGCGCCGATGTCGATTTCAGCCGTATCAGCGTCGAGCCGCCGCGCGATGCCAGCCATGGCGACGTCGCGACCAATGCCGCCATGGTGCTGGCGAAGCCGCTCGGCCTCAACCCGCGCGCGCTGGCCGATCTCATCGTCGCCGAGCTGAAGAACGATCCTGAAGTCACCGATGTCAGCGTCGCCGGTCCGGGCTTCATCAATGTGCGCCTGTCCGTTGCCTATTGGCAGAAGCTGCTTGCCGCCATCGTCTCGCAGGGCACCGACTACGGTCGCGGCTCGCTCGGCGCCGGCCGCAAGGTCAATGTCGAATATGTCTCCGCCAATCCGACCGGCCCCATGCATGTCGGCCATTGCCGCGGCGCCGTCGTCGGCGATGCGCTCGCCAACCTGCTGGCCTTCGCCGGCTATGCGGTGACGAAGGAATATTACATCAACGACGCCGGCTCGCAGATCGACGTGCTGGCGAAGTCCGCCTTCCTCCGCTATCGCGAGGCGCTTGGCGAGGTGATCGGTGAGATCCCGTCCGGTCTCTACCCGGGCGACTATCTCGTTCCCGTCGGCGAGACGCTGGCCGCCGAACACGGCACGACGCTGCGCGCCATGTCGGAAGCGCAGTGGATGCCGATCGTCAAGGAAAAGACGATCGAGATGATGATGGTGATGATCCGCGAGGATCTGGCCGCCCTCAATGTCAAGCACGACATCTTCTTCTCGGAGCGCTCGCTGCATGCCGGCAATGGCGCGCCGATCCGCACCGCCATCAACGACCTGACCTTCAAGGGCCATGTCTACAAGGGCGTGCTGCCGCCACCGAAGGGTCAGCTGCCGGAAGATTGGGAAGACCGCGAGCAGACGTTGTTCCGCTCGACGGAAGTGGGTGACGATATCGACCGCCCGCTGATCAAGTCGGATGGTTCCTACACCTATTTCGCGGCCGACGTTGCCTACTTCAAGGACAAGTACGACCGCGGCTTCGACGAGATGATCTATGTGCTCGGCGCCGACCATGGCGGTTACGTCAAGCGCCTGGAGGCCGTGGCGCGCGCCGTCTCCGAAGGTAAGGCCAAGCTGACGGTGCTGCTCTGCCAGCTGGTAAAACTGTTCCGCGACGGCGAGCCGGTGAAGATGTCGAAGCGCTCGGGTGACTTCGTGACGCTGCGTGACGTCGTCGACGAGGTCGGCCGCGATCCGGTACGCTTCATGATGCTTTATCGGAAGAACAGCGAGCCGCTCGATTTCGATTTCGCCAAGGTGACCGAACAGTCCAAGGACAATCCGGTCTTCTACGTGCAGTATGCCCATGCGCGCTGCATGTCGGTGTTCCGCCAGGCGGCCGAGGCCTTCCCGGACCTCGACATCGCATCGCTCGATCTTGCCGGCGCGATTGAGGGCAATATCGTCGATCCGAGCGAGCTTCAGCTGCTTGCCAAGCTCGCAGAATATCCGCGTGTCATCGAGGCTGCTTCACTGGCCCAGGAGCCGCATCGCATCGCTTTTTATCTCTATGATCTTGCCAGCGCCTTCCATGCGCATTGGAATAAAGGCAAAGAACAACCGGAATTACGGTTTGTTAACGATAAAAATAGAGAATTGAGTATCGCCAGACTTGGGCTGGTGCACGCTGTTGCCTCCGTTTTGAAGTCAGCTCTTGCCATTACAGGCACGGCTGCACCGGACGAGATGCGATAACGTCACCATTTGCCCACAATAAGCTGGCAAATGCGACTTTGTAGCTTATGAGTGGGAAGCAGTATGGCAGACAAGAACTTCGCGCGAAGCGGAACCGCGGACACGGATCTCTTGGCGGATGATGATCCGCTGAGCGAACTTGCCCGTCTCGTCGGCTATGAGCCGCGTCCGGTCAAGGATGCGGCCCAGTCTTATGCGAAACCTTACTCGGAACCTCTCGATGTTGTGCCACGGCGGGAAAATCCCGTCCTGGCCCTCGAGGACGAGCTCATGCGCGCTTTCGAGCAGTATGATGCGCCGAGCCGCGTTGCCGTGGGGCCGGTCGTTGCCGAGAAGCCCGTCGCCCGCCATATCGAGCCCGTTTTCGAGGAGCCGGTTCCGGTTGCCGAGGACCGTGACGATCTTATCGATGAAGTGCCGACGCGCGATGACGTGACGCCGGCAGCCGTGCATCGCGAGCCTTCCTTCGCAGAAGCGGTTTTCGAAGAGCCTGCTGACGCGGAGCCGGTTTTCGAGGCCGATTCGTCGCTGCTGCTCGCCGATGAGCTGGAAGCTGCCGTCAACGAGGTGCCCGCCATCGAGGCTGAGCCGGTGGTTCACGCCGGCCGTCAGTTTGCCGACCGTTTCGAGCCGCGCTTCGATGCGCCCGTTCGCCACGAACCCGTTGTCCATGTTACGCCGGCCAGCCATTCGGCATCCGACGAGCGCCAGCCGGAATTCCTCGGCTTCCAGCCGATGGCTGCCGAGGGAAGCGCTCTGGACGATCTGAGCCTCGACCTGGAGCGCGAGCTGGAACTTTCGATCGGTGACGGCTTTGCCGACGATCTCGTTGCTGATGACCATGTCGTCGCCGAGGCTTCGTTCGTCGAGCCGCAGCCGGTGACCGTTGAGGCCGTCCGGACCCATGTCGAGCCGGCTTTCCAGGAGTGGATGCCTGCGGAGGCTGAAGCCGAGCCGTTCCAGGCCGAAACCACCTATGCCAAGGACGAGCCGCATTTCGTTGCGGATCTCGCCTTCGACAGAAGTGAAGACCGTGCCCGCCTCGCCGCCGAAGTGGAAAGCCAATGGCAGGCCGAAGAGCCGGTCTTCGATGCCGCACCGGACTATAACGTCCAAGCCGTCGAGACGGTCATCGACGACCGCGACGCCTTGCTGGCCGATGTAGAGCGTTACCCGGTTCCCGAGGCGCGCACGCCCTTCGTCGGCGAATCGCGCAACCCCGCCAACATCGCCTCGATCTTCGGCCGCCGTGCGACGCCGACGGTCAACCAGCAGCGTGATCCGGTCCTGTCTGCCGTCACGACACCGGTTGTCGAGCCGGTGCAGAAGCCGGTCGCCAAGGTCGAGCCCGTTCCGGTCGTGGAAGCTCGCCAGGAGCCTGTCGTCGTGCCGGCTGCGGTCGCCGCCGCCGAGCCGGAGATCGATTTCGACTCCATGGAGTTCGATCTCTCGGATATCGAACTCGACCTGTCCGATATCGCGCTGGACGACGTTCCGGTGAAGGCCGAAGTGAAGCCTGCCGTGGTCAAGGCCGCCGAGGTGAAGCCCGCCGAAGCAAAGCCGGTCGAAGTGAAGGCCGTTGCGGCCAAGCCCGTCGAGGTGCAGACGCCCGTTCGTCGTGAGCCGGCCATTGCCGTTCCCGTTTCGACCTACACTGCGGTCCCGCAGCCGGTCGTCGCCGAAATGGCGGATGGCTCACTACCGTTCGACCCGACGATGATTGCCGATACGGACGTGGGTGTTTCGCCGGTCACGGAACTCGACGTGCCGCAGCTGCCGGTCATCGAGAAGGAAAAGCCGCCGGTCGTCCAGCCGGATTACGAATTCGACATCGACGCTGAAATGGCCCAGCTCTTCACCGAGCCGGCCGCCAAGCCGACGCGCAGCGAAAGCCTGCAGGCCGGCGTTGCCGCCGGTGCGGTTGTCGCTGCCGCCCAGCCGGTCGCGCAGATGAACGATGTCGACGATTTCGAGCGTGCGCTGGAAGAGGATTTCCGCCGCTCGCTGAGCCAGCCCGAGCGCATGGCGATCCCGGTCGATCCCGGTCAGGCGACGCATCTCTACAGCGGTGACGGTTATGACGACGAGCAGTCACGTCCGCGTCGCGGCCTGCTGATCGCCGCGTCGATCGCCGGCCTCTTGTTGATCGGCGGCGGTGGAGTCTATGCCTGGAGCGCCTTCACCGGTGGTGGTGTGGCCGGCTCCGGCGAGCCGCGCGTCATTCTTGCCGACAAGGATCCGGTCAAGGTCGTGCCCGAGGAAAAGGGCGGCAAGACCGTGCCGAACCAGGACAAGGCGGTCTATGACCGCGTTGCCGGCGACAATGCCAGCACGCCGCAGCAGGAGCAGCTCGTCACCTCGACGGAAGAGCCCGTCGATGTCGTCCAGCGCACGTTGACGCCGGAAGCCCTGCCGGATGACGGCGTGGATACGCCCGCCACGGCCGAAGACGACGCCAACCGTCTGTTGCCGGGCGTCGACGAGCCGGAAACGGCGACCGCCGACGGCAAGCCACTCGTCTCGCCGCGCAAGGTCAAGACGATGATCGTCAAGCCCGACGGCACGCTCGTCGCCCGTGAAGACATCGTGAGCGAACCTTCGACCGAAACCGCCGGCCTCGACGCCAAGGCGACCGCAACGACGGCCACCGCATCGGGTGAAGCCTCCGCAACGGCCAATGCAACGCTGGACGCCGACTCTTCGCTGCGCGCCGAGCAGAATGCGACGGACGGCCAGCCGCGCTCGGCGCTCGCCGAAGTGGCGACCGCTGAAGTCGACGACACCGCACCTGTCCGCACCGTCAAGACGACGACGATCGGCGCGACCGCCGAAGGCGCCACGACCGAAGGCATTTCGACGGACGGCAAGGCACCCGTTCCGGTTACCCGCCCGGTCGACCAGCCGGTCACCGTCGTCGGCACCGTCACGGAAAACGGCAATGTCGCCGGCACGCAGACCGCATCGGCGACGCAGACCCAGCAGACGGCGGAGCAGACGCAGGTCGCGGCTGTCGCGCCCGGCAGCTATGTCATCCAGATCGCCTCGGTGCCTTCGGAAGCGGATGCGCAGAAGACCTACAAGAACCTGTCGGCGAAATTCGGCAGCGTCATCGGCGGCCGCGGCGTGGATATCAAGAAAGCGGAAATCCCCAACAAGGGCACGTTCTTCCGCATTCGCATCCCGGCCGGTTCGCGTGAGGAAGCAAACGCGCTGTGCAGCCGCTATAAGGGTGCTGGCGGCAGCTGCCTCGTCACGCGCTGAGGTCGAGACCAGATTTTTGGGAAGGCGCGGGACGAGTTCCGCGCCTTTCTTTTTGTCCATCCAACGCCAAACCGCTGAGATTGCCGACATGAGCGAATCGAAATCCTTCATTTCGGGCTGCAAGGGCCTGAGCCTCACCGAAGACGAAAAGGCCTTCTTCCGCAGCGAGCGGCCCTGGGGCTTCATCCTGTTCGGCCGCAATATCGGCGATCCCGCACAGGTCGCGGACCTGACGGCGGAAATGCGCGACTGCGTCGGCGGCGGCAGCGACATTCCCGTGCTGATCGACCAGGAAGGCGGCCGCGTCCAGCGCATCAAGCCGCCGCATGTCCAGCAATATCCGAACGCCGCCGCACTCGGCGCCATCTACCGCGCGGATGCGGAAAAGGGCTTGCGCGCCGCCTGGCTGATGTCGCGCCTGCACGCCTTCGATCTCTATCGCCTCGGCATCAATGTCGATTGCCTGCCGGTGCTGGATGTCGCCGTGCCCGGCGTGCACGATGTCATCGGCAACCGCGCCTACGGCCAGGAGCCGGAGATCGTCTCGGCCATGGGCAAGGCGGCGGCCGAGGGCCTGAAGGCCGGCGGCCTGCTGCCGATCATGAAGCACATGCCGGGCCATGGCCGCACCATGGTCGATTCCCATCATGACCTGCCGGTGGTGCATGCCAGCCGCGAAGAGCTCGACGCCTGCGACTTCGTGCCCTTCCGCCGCATGAAGGACGAGCTGATGGCGATGTCCGCCCATATCGTCTTCACCGCCATCGATGCCGACAATCCGGCAACGACCTCGGCCAAGGTGGTGCGCGAGATCATCCGCGGCCATATGGGCTTCGACGGCCTGCTGATGTCCGATGACGTGTCGATGAACGCGCTCAAGGGCGATATTGCCGAAAGAACCCGGGGAATCATCGCCGCAGGCCTCGACATGGTGTTGCATTGCCATGGCATCATGGACGAAATGATCATGGTGACCGAAAACGCGCCACCGCTGACCGGTGAAAGCCTGCGGCGCGCCAAGGCGGTGCGTGCAGCCTTCACGACGCCCGACGCGGCGGACGAGCAGGCGTTGCGCGAAGAGTTCAATGCGATGATCGCGGTGTCCTGACGGCTCCGCAAAAGGAGCTGCGTGGTAGGACCGGGTAAGCCACAGAAGAACGGCCGCGGCGCGGGAGCGCCGATGGACGACCTGTGGCAGGAGGGTGGTGAGGAGCGGGGGCTTTCGGAAGAGAGCCTCGTCGTCGATCTCGCCGGCTTCGAA